>NZ_JAVKLW010000053.1:0-105264 GCF_031538885.1 Limnohabitans sp. | reverse complement strand
GAGCTGGCGTTTGTTTTGTGCGTAGACCGCGATACGCGCTTGTGCATCCGCTTGCGCTTGCACGAGCAGCTCAGCTTGCGTTGGCGTGGGCGCGGGCACGATGACTAGTTTGCCATTCTGCACATCAAGCACCGCGCCTGCTGGGCGTGACATAGCCGCGTTGTACTCGCCTAAATTTAAATAAATCAAGTCTGCGGGCGGGATTGGGTATTGGATGTCGTCAGGGTAGAAGCACCCCGTAGTTTTGCTGAATTTCATTTCAATATCCAATCGCTAAATAAGACGGGGTATTACCCCCAGAAGGGGTCGAGAATGATGACGAATATGTCCAGATGCGGCATGTTGTTGTTGTCGCAAATGATGAGGCCGCCGTGCAAAAGCACCCACCGCCAGCGGTGGTGCCCGATGCTGAATAAAACCCGTAGACAGACAACACCGCGCCCGGGAAAGCAATTGGAAAGGTCACGTCTGCATAACCACTACTGTTCGACGCCGCCGCCGCCACCCCCCATTGGATAATCAAACCACCTGGCAATTTTTGGTAACCACTTGTCGCCTTGGCACCGGCGAATCCCAACGATGCGAGCGACGCAGGCAACGGGTCAAGAATGACGAAATCAATGCCGTCGTATTCAATGTCGGCGAGTTGATTTGCTGCGATCACCGCAGCCACTTTTGCACCAGTCGCGCCGTATTGCTTGAGGGACTTTGCACCAAGGCCGCTGGTGTTTATCGTCGGCGCAGCGCCACCATCGGCACCAAACAACAAAGACAACCGAGCGCCGGTGAGCGTGCTCAGAGCCTTGGCAGGCGTGGCCACAAACGAAGTGCCTCCGGCCACGTATGCGCCAGTTGTCGCCACGGCAGTTAGAGCGGTTTGAGCGTCGCCCAGCGCATCGGTGATGTCGTTCAAAATCTGGTTCAGCTTTTGTCGTCCGATTGGCTTTGCAAGCGGGTCTGTTGCGAGGTTTCGTTCAAAGTTGAAGTTGAATCCCTCGGCATATGACACGTCGCCGCTTGTATCGACAGCATCAGGTACTGCCACTTTGTCCCCCGTTTTTGCAAATGGGGTGGTGAATATCTTGCTCATTTACTCTCCTTAAAAATCAGACAACAAAAAACCCGCCGAAGTTGCCTTGGGCGGGTTTGTGAAGTTTGTGTTACGTGCTTACCAGCTTGATGGCGCGAAGCTATTGCCGAAATTCCCGTTCGACAATCCAAAACCAAAAAATGGAACTGTTTGCACGCGCACCTTGATGCCCACGCCTGCGGGTCTCGGCAACAAGTCAAAGTCGTGCAGCACACTTAGCAGGGCGCTAAAAGGCTGGAACCCAAGGTACAGCGTCATATCGGACATGTTTTGTGGGTCAAGGATGCGTGCATTGCCGCCAAACAATTTGGTGACAAATTGACCAATTTCAGAAACCGAGGCCCGTGATGTAAGTTGGAAATACCGAAGTTGCAAAATTAGTCTGCGCTCATCCGTCGAGAGTGTGGCAACACCTCCGCTTGACGTTGCGAAAAAGTTGCCTCTGCCAAAATTTTGCCAACTTGCGCCAACACCAAAATTGGTCGAGGGGCTAGGTGACCCTGTCGTTTTAAGACCAAGGTTGACATCAAGAATTGCAGACCAAACCGACAAGCCAAACTCATTGGCTGTCGCAAGGTTAAACACATCCCGCTGCCAATCACTCCAAAAGCCTGTCCCAAACTTGTCAAGCCAAGCTTGCTCTGCGGCAATCAAGGCGGCACGGTTAGGTGCATTGCTGTGCTGCCATAGCAATGCCAGATTTAAGGGGTCTAGCTGCCCTGCGGTTTGCACATTCATTTCAGCACCACATTGACGAGACCATCGCTTGTGATTGCCACTTCCCATGGATTGATGGCGACCGTGGAATTTGTCAGCGCGTTGTTGCTCACCCGTGTCAGGCGGCAGTTGGCGATGTAAACACCTGGTATCTGTGCGCTTACTGCCGCCGCCAGCTCATAGGGCGACACGGATGCGCCCAAAATAAAACCATCCTGCCCGTCCACGTTGCCCGAGGCGTACTGTGCCACTGCATAGAGAATATCGGACTGGATGGTTGATTTACTGTTCTTGGGTACTGTGATTTCGATTTGGACGGGCACCTGAGATGCCCTGCAAAAGTTGATGGGCACAATTTGACCACCGACCGCCGAAACGTTCACCGTGGTGGTGGCCACAGGGCAAGTAAATGATGTGCCACAGCCGCCAGATTTTTTCGTCAAGATTGTGTTGGCAACGTCCGCATCAAGTCCGCCATTGACGATGCAACAAATTGAATTACGCGTCATCGACACGCCTTGCACCACTGCGGGTGCGCTGCTTGCGTTTTCAAGAACGAGTGCGCTTTGCACGTTGGGTAGTGCCCACAGTGCAGAGCTTACAGAGATGGCCGTGCCACTGCCCTGCAATGCCAGTGTTTTGCGGCGCAAATTTCGCACTGAGGCATCCGACTGCTGGGCATAACCCACAACGCCGTCCACGGGGTTTGTGATGGTCTCCCACCCCAGCACACCATCCACAATTTGCGTCAACGTGCCAGCGGGGCAAGCCAGTGCGCCAGCGTTCACTGCAAGCCATTGCGATGTAGTTGGTCCGCTCAGGGTGATGTCTGCTGCTGCTTGGTATTGGTTGCCGTTCGCGTCTGCTGCTTTTTTTCCTTTGGCAATCACGGTGCCTTCTACACCCGCCACTGTGCATGTCACCTGCGTGAATGCTTGCGCAATGCGTTGCATCCCAGTCAGTGCGCAGATGTCGTCCAAAAACACGCCGCCTGCAAGGTTGGGGTTGATTTGATTTGCGACCGCTGCATTATTTTTCAAAATCGTGTCGCGCCCGATAGCTTGCGCCGCCATCATCATTCCTTGGGGTGTTTGGGGTGACAAATCCAGGTCTTGCCCAAAGATGCGCTGCCATTCCGCCTTGATCGTTGCAAGCGTGTCAGAGGTATCGGCTTGCACCGTTCCCGTTGAGTTGATGTAGTCGTAACTCATGATGCTAAGGTCGCTGTTCCGTAAATTGTTGAGATTTCAACCGAGTAGCTCAGTTGGTCGCCGCTCACAGAGGCAACCAAATTGCCGATTCCTGTCACGCCATCCACTTCAAGCAGCGCTTTTTCTGTGATGCTTCGAAACGCCACAAGGTTTGGCCGCCCGTTGAAAACGATGTCGAAATAAGGCGTCCCACTCTCTGCGTGGAACATCAGCTCACCAAACACGGTGAGCATGGTTTGCTTGCAAACCTCCATGCACGCTTGTAGGCCCGTGCTGATTTGTAAATTTTTGGCAACCACAAACATGTCGTTGTTGCTGTCGATGGTGATGGTTTTCAAGCTGGGCCTCCCGTGTTGCCTGTGCCAGTTTGGACGCCGCCGTGGTGGTGCATGCTGCCGATATTCACGCCGTTGTTTGTTAGCTGGCCAGCAATGTCAACATGCCCGTCCTTTACGGTTACCGATGCGCTTCCAGCCGTCAGCTTGATGGCTGTGTCGCTTATCGCTACTCGCACAGTTCCCGCAACGTTTTGGATGACCAAGCTGCCCGCGTCTTCGCCAGAAATCGTATAACCCTGAATCATGTCGGGCATAAACAACCCGTCCTCAAAGCTGTGCAGTCGCTTGGTGTTTGGCTTGGCTGCTTGCCCGTTTTGCAGGTGCAGACTGGTATCTCGGTCGGCGGCTTTGAGCCATCCGTGGTCGCCTGCTTTACACGGGAAATTGATGACAAATCCACCGCCCGAGTACGTGAACACGGGCACAGACTGCACCACGGCACGAGGGATAACCTCCCCGCTCGTACCCACCACATTCACCAAAATTTGCACACTGGCGCGGTTTTTGGCACGGTCGTAGCTCACCACCTTGGCGGGCAGGCAGTCATCCACCTCACCGCGCAGCCAAGCGGTCAGCACCTCGCGCATCATCCCTGCAAGGCTACCTTTGTTCGCGGGGTCAATGTTGGGGGTATTTGCATCAATCATGGTCTAGCCTAAATTCGTCAGGTTGCCCGACATGACCGAGCGAGGCGGCATGGTGGACGCCGTCATATACCAAGGCGTATCACGATTCGCGCCTTCGTATTGGATTTTGAAGGCCGTGTAAGTGCCGTTCACTGCGGGGTTGGCCTTGCTGGTGACTTCAATCTTGCCGCCAATGCGCAGTTTGGTATCCAACAGCATCTTGCATTGCAAGCCTTGCTCAGTAAACATGGGCACACCAATCATCCCTGTCTCAGCGTTCACCACCAGTGTGTACACCTTTCGCGGCTCGCCCTCGTTGGTCACCACCAGTTCGTTGTCATCGACGAACGCCGTCACACCGCCAGATTCGGCAATTTTGCGCACATGCGCCCCCATTGGGCCTGTGTGGTTGTAGTTGGCGATTTGCTTGTCTGTTGCCTCAAAAATCATTGACAAGCCCATGCTGTCTGCGGTCTGTTTACAAATTGCCGACAAATTTGTGCAGGCAGGATGCGAAACGGCGCACAGTGTGGCGTTGAAGTAGTAGCCCGTCTTGCACTTGAGCGCCACCACAATGTCGGGCGGCTGCCCGATCATGGCGCTCACGATGGAGCCTTGAAACAGCTTGGTTAAACCCGTACTCACGCGCCCAACCTCTAGCATCACTGTGCCCTTGCGCGGCAGTTTGACCCAAGGTGTGAGCTGTGTCAGCAGGTGGTCGCGGATGCTATGTGGCAAGTTGGCAATGCGAATCTCTGCCTCATTCATCAGCGGGTTGGCCGTCTTAGTTACGCAAAACGACACGGCTGTGCGTGTGTCTAGCGTGGTCGTTTCGCCTTGCACTTCAATCGTCACGCGAATGACGCGGGGGTCAAGCTCCTGCATCAATCTCGCTCCGTGAGTAGTAGTTCAAAAAGCACGTCACACCAAATTCAGTGAAATACGGATAAGCGTCGCCCTCTGTCGAAAATACGAAGTTACCCATGCCAGCGTACTGGTATGCAAAGGGGATCAATGGATAGCCTGGCAGACAGCGGCGACCACTCACCACGGTCACGCCGTTCACCGCAATGTCTACAGCCATGATGCCGTTGGCCTCGCGCAGTGTGATGTCGTAGGTGTGTCCGTCCAACACCAGGGTGAGCGATTGGCTGGCTACTGCTTTAAGGGGGATTTTTTTCGTCATTTTTTGCTACCGCCAAAAAAATTCTTAAATTTCGCTGCCGAAGCGTCATACGCGCTTGCTAAACCAGACGTTGGTTCTGGTTGAACCACGCCTCTTTTCTCTGTCTTCGCATGCTTTGGATTTTGGGGGGCGTACTTTTTTCTTTTGGATGTGACGATCACAACCTCTTTTAGCTTTATCGCAACCGCCAAGGCGTCCACCATGTCGGCATCCTCTTTGTGAGGCATGGATACGATCATCATGTTGTCGTAACGCGCCGTGCGTGTGTACACCTGCAACAGCGCCGATTTCAGGTAGAGCGCCTTGATTTGCTCATACGCCGCAGCAAACTCGGCGGTAGCGATGATGATGGACAGGCTGGCCTCCACAGGCTGGATCACTCTGTGGTCGGTGATGATGGCCCCACTCTCAACTGGGTGCTCCATAGCCTTGGCCTGCTCGTTGATCGACACGTTCACGGCAATCACATTGCGCGTGGTGCCTTGCACAAACAACTCTTTGTCGTTTTGGAAAAGCCCTACATAACTTGCCTGCGTCATGCGGCTACTCCTTGGCTCCACTCGTCAATGGTGCTGCTCAGTTGATCGCTCAAGGTTTGTCCGATGGCTTGGGCAACTCCTGCGGCATCGGTGGCTTGGGTGTTGACCTCTACCTTGGCAATGGATACCTTGTTGCTGGATGTGCGCGATGTTTGCGCCGCTGTGTTGTTGGTAATGGCAGAGATAGGCACATTGGCGGCATTTATGCCATTCACGGCAGCTTGCGCGTGCTCTAGAGAAGTTTTAGCCCCGCCTGCCTGGTTTGCTTCGTTTTTATCGTCGCCAGCCCCTAAGAAATCAGCCAGCTTATGTATGCCGGTGAAGAATCCTTCAAAAATTGTTTTCCAAAATTTAATGTAAGCATCAATGATGTCGCCAATCACCTTAAATGCAGCCCTGAATGCATCAGGAATTGCGCCAGTTTTAGTATCAAGGTATGTGAAAAAATCCGTTACCGTGTTCCACAGCCATTTAAAAATTGCACCTACATCTTTTAATGCGCCTCCAAGTTCTGGCCACTTTTCAATCCACCGCCCAAGCACAGAATCGCCACCTTGGATGTATGTCACCACGTCGTCAATAACAGCCGCAAGCAATAGCGCAACAGCAACAAACGCCAACACAGGCGCAAGCGCTACTCCTCCAAGCCCAATAAACTTCATCAACGCTGGTATTAATGTTCCTGCCACAACATAACTTAACGCTAACGCAGCCGCGCCCATCAGCCCAAAAAATACAGTTGCGAGAGGCTCATGCTCACGCATGAACACCGCGATATTCTTCAAGAAATCATCAAACCCCTCAAGTATTGGTATTGCAATTCGAGCGATGATGGCCGTCATCGCATCGTAAGCCTTGCCCATGTCGTACAGTGCGGCGGTTCGACGTTGCGACAACGCGTAATCATCCTTGGTGTAGTTACCTAGGGCTTTCTGGGCTTCAAGCTGCTCACGCAGTGCCACGGAGCCTTTTTTCAGAACGGCAATGGTGCTGTCATCCATGCCCAATTTGTGCCCTACCTCAAGGTAGCGCTGGGCTTTGTTGAACTCTGACATCCCTTTGGTGGCCTCTTCCAAATACTCGGCAATGTCGGGCAACACCTCAAAGGCTGTCTTCATCTCGCCGCCTGCCTTGGTGGCAGACATGCCCATCCACGCCATCGTTGCCGTCAGCTCAGAGAACCCAAATCGCTTAGCCTGATAGAGCTGCTCTGACATGCTTTTTAGGGTGCCATTGAACGCATCAATGCTGCCGCCTGCATGCCCAATCACGCCCTGCCACGCCCCCACCTCTTCGGCATTTAGACCGATAGCCTCCGAGAAACGACCCACGCCATCCGCCCCCCTGGTGAACTGGTCTACCGCAGCTCGCACGGCTTGTACCGAAATAAAGGTGGCGGCTACTTTGCCTAAACTTGATACAAGCTCCATCATGTGCGATGCAGCCGATTGAGTGGATGCCTCTACCCCCTCGACAGATTTTCCAAGGTCTTTGACTTTTCCTTCTGTATCTTTTAGAGATGCATCTAGGCCTTTTGTGTTGGCCTCCAAAAGGATCGAAAAAGCGGCAAATATGGACACGGGTTAGCCTTTCTTATTGGCGTGTTTGGCGGCAAGGTACTCGTTGAATTTGGGGATGGCTACGGCCTCGTACATGTCGAGCGCATCCTCCAAGTCGTAGATGGTTCTCAGCTCTTGGAGGGTGGCTTGCCCGCTGGCAAGTACTGACCCAATAAGGCTGTCAACGTTTCTGTAAGGCTCGACTGGGCTTTCAACACGAACCCTTTTAAGAAATTCAAGCCCTTGCCGTTGCGAAAAAAAGAGCAGTTGTGCTCCATCATTGCCAGCTCTAGCTTGCCCAGCGTCTCCCAGTCTGGCACGTGGTTGTCCACCAAAGTTTTGGTGGTGAGCATCAAGGGCGCTTCGCCCTCGCGCACGACACCGACAAAGGCCATGAGTTTGAGCATGAGTTCTTGCGATACGTCGTAGCTGCCCACCTTGGGGATGTTGGCGCTGACGTATTGAGTGAACACCTCACGCCCTTGAGTGGCTGGCATTCGACTTACGACGTAGATGCGCTCCACGCCGTCGCCGTCGGTGATGGTGACTTCTTGGGGCTTTATCACAGCAATGCCCCCAGACCGTTCGCAGCGCTCACAATGCCAAGCGCCGTGCCAACGGGTGAGCCTGTCACGTTTTCAAACGTGAAGGCGTAGCTGTTAGATTTCATGCGCCCAGAGCCTGCGACACCCGGGAACGGAGGGCCGCTGACGAGCGCGCCTTTTGACAAGGTGACCATGCGCCCGCTGGGGTACACGGCTACCATGGTGATTTCGTCTCGGCGCAAAATCTTGCCTTTGCCCACGCGGTTGTTCTCAAGCAAGATGCTTAAATTTATGTCGTCAACACTGCCTGGGATAAGGCTGATTTTGATGTTGGTTGGCACGGCTTTTGACCACACCACCAAGTCGCCATTTACCCCCATGGCCGATTCGGCCACGTTGATTTCGGAGACATCAAAGGGGTCACTGTCATCTGCAAACTGCGAGACAACAAACCCCACGGGGAAAGTTTTAGACGCCTTAAGCGTCAAGATAAGGCCGTTGCCTGAAATGTCGTTTGCCATGATTTTTCCTTTGGGTTTAGATCAAGATGTGAGTGCCAGAGACGGCGCGCACCACATCGTCTTTGGCATAGATGCAGGTGTAGACCGCTTGCCACTCTGTGGTGTTGCTTGGGGTTGTGAACTGCTGGAACTGCACGTCCAGCCAGTAACCAATGCCGCCTACTTGTCGATAAGCCGTTTCATCTCCCGTCACCGTGGTGATGTAGCTCTGCTGGGTCTGTGTCAGCGGTTTATTGGGGCTGATCGTGCCGTTGTTTAAAGCCTGCGCAATGACCGACATGGCCTGCGCAATGAGCAGAGATCGGCCCGCTTTGTTGACCGACACTTTTGGCATAGACAGCATGAGCGTCATGAACGACGACTGCATTGCATCCTTGAACCACATTTCGTTGGCATAGGTGTGCATGTCCAGCGGCGCGGTGGATGGCCCGAGCATCTTGCCGCGTTGGTAGAAGGACAGGTACTGGCCTGCGGTTTGCGTTTGACCCATGTAGTTAACCGACAGCGCGTCATAGGTGTTGGCATCGGTGTCGGTGGTGACCAAGGGGGTCAGCGGGAACTGCTGGAACATGTAGTTTGATGTTCCATTGATTGCGTTGTAGTCGGTCGCTGCGGTCTGAATCATGGGCACCATCTCTGGGTACTCGGTGGTCAGCGCTGCGCTGTAGAGCGTCAGGCACACGCCCGAGTAGTTGGCCAGAGCAGCGTTGTAAGCAGCGGCCTCGGTGGTCATGCAGCGCACCATCTGCTGGTACATGATGTTTTGCGCGTTGTTCCAGATCGCCAACTCTGTTTGTTGCGCCACAGACAAGGCGGGCAAAAACAAAAACGAGCCAAAGTTGGTGCTGAGGTTGGCCGAATTGGTCATGCAAGTGGTGAGCGATTCAGCCGCACCACCATTGGACAGAATGGGCTTGTTTGGCGCATCCATGCCGATGTACGAAGCCAAAGTGCCAGCGGCCACGGATAGGGCTGTGCCGCTACCTGAGCCGATGACAAATTCATTCAGCGTGGCGTTGAACGTGCACGTCGCCGCAGACCAGTTGGCTCCACCAGATGCGCGAATGGCAGTTTGAATGATGGTAGCGACGGCGGCAAGGTTGGCCGCGCCAGACAGGTTGATGGCTGTGGCGTTGTTTGCGACACCATCAAGGCTGATGGTTAACGTGGCGGCGGTCAGTGCAGTCAACTGCGCCAGCGAAGGCGCCACGCTTGTGCTGCCAAAAATCTGCGGCGTTGCAGCCGTTTGCATCCAGCGGTAGAAGCTGATTTTTTTGGCTTTCTTGATGGACTTGGACACCCAGCCAAAGTAAAGCGATGCGCGCAAATACTCTTCAGCCGTGGTGCCAAAGTACGCGCCCACGCTGGCAAGGTCGGTGAACTCAAGCACGGTTTGCGGGGGCACAAGGGGGTTGGTGGTGAACAGGCGACCAATGAGGGCGCGCTGATTCACGGTGGTGCCAGCGCCAACACCAGAGGTGATGGCAACGTAGCGGGACATGCGGATGGACATAGAGACAGCTCCTGTAGAAAACAAAAAACCGCCAACACTTCAAAAGCGATGGCGGCGGCGATAAATGCGGCGAACGGCTAAACGGGGTACGTGCCCGTTTTCTTGCTGGATGCTGGCGACGGGTCTGTGGTGGTTTGTGCTGGCGTGTAAATGTTGGACTTGGTGACGGGGTGTGTGGACACGGGCACATTGTTGGTGGACAGATACTGAATCGTGACATCCATGCTGGGTGTTTGGGTGTACTGTCCTTGGTCGTCCTCAATGTTGGTCACTTGCAAATCACCAATGTGCAACACGGCAATGCCAGACTGGCGCAACGCCAACATGCCCGCCGCCCCATTGAGTACCCATGACACTCGCCGCAACACGTCCTTGGCCGTGGGCAAGGTGGCATCGTTGGGGTCTTGAGGTGACAAGGCGCTGAACTGGTAAATGGCCTCCCAGATACAACTCTCCGAAAAACTGTTGCCATCGGTGGTGAGGGTGCGCTTGGGGTAGCCCACGCGCTTACTGTGAATCTCGGTGAATAACACGACTATGCCGTCTGGCGCGCCTTGAATGGTCGGCTGGTTAGCCTGCATCACCCGCACATCGGGCATGGCTGTGGTGAGCGCCGAGCATAGGACTGTGGCGATTTCGTTGTCGGTCATAAAAAAAGCCGCTGGTTAGGCGGCTTAGTGGTGGAGTAAGGAAGGTTGCATGGCGGCCTCTATAAGGTGCCGCTCCGATTCAATCCGTGGTTTTTCTCGTTTTCGGTCAAGCATCAGGTGAGAGCCGAAGGAGCCAAGGGCGCGTGAGTTCATGTCCTTGGCCTCAAACAAAATGCGGCGCTCCCACATAGTCAGGTCACGGTTTCGCAATGATTCAGCCATACGGCAGAACTCTTGGACTAGGCGCACCTTAAAGGTAACGACTGCCTTTGTGTTGCGCATCAGACTGATGAGCAATAGAGCTTGACGTTCATTCAGCATCGCAAACTCAGTTGGCCGCCCGCCAGACTTTCGCGTTTCAAACGCGAGTGTTCCAAAGGCACTGATTTCTGCCAGCTCGCACATCGGCATTTGATGAATTTTGGCTTTCATTTGCGCCATTGGAGACGGCGAATCAGTAGTATTTGTGCGGTCATTTTAGGGCTGCACCTTCACGCAAGTTGCGCGTAACCATCCGTCCACCACCTGCCAATCCGTTATCGAATCCACTTTGTAAGTATCGCCATTCCAGACGATCTTGTCTGATCCACGGGATCGCTCTACGTCAGATACAGCGGCATCATCAGAGTAAATGCGGATGTAGGATTTTTGAAAATCCAGCCCAAGTGCTTGGTACCTGTTTTGGTTGATGATTTGCACGTGCCCGTTGTACGTGACAGGCGGCCCAAACACGTCAACATTGATGCCTCGCGCATCTGGTGCTGATGACTGCCAGGGAATGATGACAAACTCGGTTCTGGCAATCAGTCGCAGCGCCGTGCTCAAAATGTTTGACGATGGGATCATTTTTTCGATGCCTCGGAGGTGAGCGACTTGAGCATGAGGGCGCTTTCTACGAGCGGCTTGTTCAGTGTTTCTGTAACTTCCCCGCTTGCAAGTTTTCTGGCGCGAGCTTTGATCGTAGCTGGATTGAGTGCTGGGCTGGTGACGTTGACAATCGCTTGTTTCACGTCGCCCTCCACAATCATTGCCACCTTACCCATGGCTGTGACGGCATCAGTCTTGCCCGCCAGCACCTCTTTTACCGCTTTGGCTGTTGCGTCAATCCAATTGTTTTGGTGGTCTGCAATGGCTGTGCGCATGAATGGGCGCGGCGGTATTCCTTGGGCCGGTGCCCCGTACTCGTGCGTGCGCGCGTTGTCTGCCACCTTGCGCCCGTCGGGGTACTCGGCAGATTCAAGCCAGCCAACATGCCCCTGAACTTTTCCAAGAGCTTTGACAGCCGCCAAGAACTCAGGTTTGATGCCGCCCGTCATCTTCATCTCAAACTCCCACGCATGGTTGATCCGCCAGCGTACAAGCCACCCACGGATTGGGTCTTGAGGTACATGAGCAGTTTTTGCCCCATGATGGTTTGCGCCAAGTTGTATTGCAGCATCCCTTTGACAGGAGGGGGAGCCATTGAAACAGACACCCCGTCGATGCCGGCCGACTGCACCACGCCGCCTTGGCCAGTTCCGTTTTTCCCCGCGTTTGCAGCCAACTCCAAGAGATGGCCCGTCATCAGGTCGAGCGGGTAGCCGGTCAAGTCGGTGTAGTTCTGCGCCTCGGCAATAGCCGCGTCAATCGCCAAATCGGGCCAGTTTGTTGCACTGGCGAAAATTGGTTGTTTGGCGCGAAAAGCGTCAGAGGCAGCAGACATTACTTACCTTTGGAATTTTTGCCCATGGACGTCACAGTCACGTCTTCACTGGCGAGGTCTGCATCTGTCTTGGGGGCGCTTGGGTCTTTTTTCAGGTCTGCGCCAACTTCGTCAGCGTCGCGTTTTTTCTTGTCAATCACAAGATGCTCGTTTTCGAGGTGGATGCCGAAGACGTGGTTTTTTTGCAGGGCTTCGAGCTGGGCATCCGTCACCTCGGTGGCGACGCCTTGCATGGTGATGATGTTGCGGCTGGCAACATCTGCGCCACCTTTGATGCTGATGGTTTGTTCAATCACGGGGACTTGCTCTGTAGTGCCAGCCACATAAATTGTGTAGGCCTGGTCGGCGGCTAGGCGAGAGTAAATGAATGGCATGGGGTTTCTCCGAACGTAAAAAAACCCGCCGAAGCGGGTGGGGACGTAAAAAAAACCCGCCGAAGCGGGTTTCTTGGTTGGGTCGGTCTTGTTGTTATAGGCCCGAGAATCGCGCCACGGCCAATGGACGCTTGAGCATCGCACCTGCGGTGGCGTTGACAGCGTCTTCTACGCGACCTTTAGCACGTTGCTCCACACCTGTCAGCATGTACTTGGTGGGCACCATTTGCACCCAAACGGCGCTGTTATCTGTGCTGGCATCCTCTACGCCCCACGATTCGGCGTACAGGTACGCAGCGTTCACACCGCCGTTGGCCAAGTCCATCTCTGGGGCGCTGATGATGCGTGTCTTTGGATAGGTGGTGGTGATCCAGTCTTGCACCGATGCTGTGCCCTGCACGTTGACCACAGACAGGTAGTCGTGCGCTGCCACAGGCAATGCCAGCGTGACGTTGGTGGACTTGGGGTCGATTGAACCCTTGGTTTGCACGCGCAAGGTTTTCATCATCAAACGGAGGTCGGCGATGATTTCGAGGTACGTTTTTCCAGACCACAAAGGGTTGCCCGATGCGCCGTTTGGCAGTGTGACGTAGGCGCTGATGGAGGGGTCGTTAAGGAACCCGTAAGTGCGGTTGGTGCCGTTGTTGTAGCCGTAGAAACCCACTTGGTTGCGGCGTTGCTCCAAAGAAATGATCACAGCCTGGCGCTTCATGTCTTCCATGTTCAGGCCTTGCTCGCCTGCGACGCGCCCTTCTTGGATGCCCACTTGCATGCCCTGCTCGAAGCGGACGATGGAGCGACGTTCGAATTGGGAGTTGATGTTGGCCAGCGGGATATTGCTGTTGTCGCTGTACAGGACAGCGTTGCCAGCTTGCTCGACGAACCCTTGAACGATCTCTTCCATGTGCCATTCGCCAACGGTGGACATACCGATCAACTCATCAATCTTTCGGGGCTGCATAGCCACGGCAACGAAGCCGGGCATGAAGACCTGCAAGAACTGAGCAGCAGCGTCCAAGCTAGGCGTGGACAGGGGCTGTGCGATGGCGTCCATGGCGTGGGCCACAGACGAATCCGTGCCAATACCCAAGCGGCCCAAGAACTCAACGTTTTGTGCGGCTTTGGTGGCGATGGCTATGTCCATAGCGCGGACATTGCGCGGGGCGATGTACTGGCGGGTTGGTGTAGCTTTAATTCGTGCATTCATTGTGAGTGCCCCTTAATTTATGAGTTTGACGAGTGCCAAACCAGCAGCTGACACGGTGTAGGTGTCGATGGTGCAGTTTGGGATCAGGGTGTTGCCCGCGTCGGCTGTGGAGCCTGCGGCTTTGGACGACAGTGCGCCCGTTGTTTGGTTGAACTGCACCACGTCGCCGATGTTGGCCGAGGCGTTGGTGAGCATCACCCACATGAAGCCCATGCTCAAAAGCTGCCCTCGGGTGCCATCTGCCACGGTCAGCGTGGCCGCCAATGTGCCGCCAGCGGCGGTGCCTGCGCTACCCAGCGCGAGCGGGTTGGACAGCAGACCGGCGAACGCGCCAGTACCGCCAGCGCGGGCGATGCCCTCGGACACCATGGTGAAGGCATAGCCCACCACGTTCGGTGTTGCGCCCGCGCTGTTGAGTATGAATTGGCGTGCGCGTGTTGGGCCGTCGAACGCGATTTGACCAGGGAAACCAGCAGCGGCGAACTGCTGCATTGCTTGTTGGAATGCCATGATTATTTGCCTCCTGTGAGGAAGTTTTCTAGGGCCGCTGTGTCACCAGCGTCTTGCGCTTGGACGACGACTACGGGCTTGTTTTGACGGCCTGCGAAGTACGCATCCATCGCGGTCAACTCCTGACCTTTTGCAGGCTTGAGGCCCAGCTTTGTGCAGCCGTATTCAGCAACTTGAGACAAGCTCATGTCGGCGGCATCGAACGCGCCCACAACAGGGGCAAGCTGGCGCACCAAGGAGGCCTTTGCGTTGATGGCCTTTTCCACGACGGCGGCGTCCATGGCAGTGTGCGCGGCAGGCTTTGCCAGCTTTGCAATTTGCGACTCCAAGTTTCGGACACGTGCGTCCATGGCGTTGCGCTTGTTGGTTCGCTTGGTCTCAAACACGGCGATTGCCGCATCCATCGCAGTTCGTTGCGCTTTGGGAGCGCGGTCGCGCTGGGATTTGAGGGTGGCAATGGCGGTGTCCATTGCTTCGTCTTCGTCCTCATCGTCGCCGTCTTTGGCTTCGGCGCGTTCAGGGTCGCCGCTGGCTGATGGGTCAGCATCAATACCGTCGCCCGGCTTATTGGCTGGGTTTTCAGGCGTTGCCGCTGGGTTTTTGGGGTCTGCATCACCTTGCGGCGTTGCTGGTGGTGCGTCGTCTCCATCTGCTTTGGCAGCGGGCGAGAAGAGTGCCATCAACTGCGTGAGCAGCGCGTGGACTTGGGTCATATCAGGTGGCATGGTTTTATCCTTTGCGTCAATGGTGAAAAAACATTTACCGTCCAAAACCGACACATCGGAGCCAGCTCGCCCTTCTTCTACGAGGGCGAGGTGGTTACCTCGGATGTTGGTTTGGATAGCGTCGTACTGCTGGCCGTCAGGCGTAACGCCAGCGGCCATCTCATACCGGCAGGTGTAGCCCGCCGATAACTCTTTCTTGCCGCTCCGAATGAGCAAAGCAAGTTCCTCAGAAAAAATCTTGAGGTTGATTCGTAAGTAAGGGGCATCGAAGTAGCACTCTTCCCCTGTCACACCTTTGATGCCCACTTCGTCTGTGGAGGTGTTGCCCTTGGCCTCACTCAACATCGTGTGGTCATCAATCCACGGCAGCAACTTGAAGCTGTTGATCGTGGCTTCGTTCTTGAGCGCTTCTGGCGGTCGATACACCTTGTAAATCTTGTTAGGCTCTAGCTCGGGCATCATGGACGAGCCGAGATATTCAAAAACCCCAGTTTTTGTGATTGGGTTGCCTTTGATTTCCACCCATCCGTTGGTGTCTGGTTGACGGGCGGTATCCATGGCGTTGTATTTCCTTAAGAAGGCTTGTAAAATCCATTCCGACCCTGCTGAGGCTGGAGCGCCCAACTTCCCATCGGATGCGGCCCCAGATGTACGAGCAGGGTCACTTTTTGTTAGGAAGTGGTCATAGTGCTTGTGGCCGTCGTGCGTTTCTCGCACCACAACTCCAACGGTTTCCGTCTTCCCAGATAATTCAACTTTTGCTCTGTACAAATGAGCAGCCTTAATATCTGGCCTGTTTTTACGGTCTCTTATCTGCTCCACATATTCGGCGTTCTTTAATATTTCTGGAAGGTGTGGAAGGAGCCTGATTTCTGCTTCATTCGCCCCCGCTAGGGAGTGCTTGATGCCTTGCCTAGTGACCTCAATATCAGCGCCAGTTCTGGCGTTCTTAAATGATTTGCCTATCAGATGCGTTTCGGCGTGTTGCATTGCGGCTTTGCGAAGTTCAGTTGTTGCTCCTGTGGTGCCCAATGTTTCGCTGATAACTGTGATCTTGGATTTCGAGCTTGGTACCGAACCACCACCAGGGCCAAACTTACCTCCCTCGCCTCGCGGATGGTCAGACTCATTGAACCCGCCATCCATTGAAGCAGTAATGGTCTGTCCTATCTGATTCACTCTTCATCTCCAAATTTAATGACGGGTTTCATGGTGCATTTGCAGTTGGGCAGATGCCCCGGCAGCCCGCGCACCTCCTCGCCGTACATCACACCGATGACGGGCGGGTCGTCTAGGTCAAACACTTGGCCGCTCAAGGCTTGGTGCTCTTTACGCGGGTGCTGACCACCAGCCGAATGCAGCCAGGTGAATTGCTTCACGCCTAGCTTTTTCATGCGGCCTTTGTTTAGGCCTGTGTAGGCCTTGCGCGTCTGGTCGAGCGCGAGATTTTTGGCATAGTTGCGTGTTTTGTTGTCGTAGGCGTCGAGGAAAGGCACAAGATCAGCCAATCCATTGCCTGTGACGATGGAGCGATTCACCGCCTGCTTCACGCCGTCGAGATATTCGCTGGCGATGGTCTTGATGAGATCAACGTTGTTGGACACGCTGGCTGCGATCACCTGTTTCATGTCGCCCGACACCACTGAGGTTTTCAGGCTCATGCCGCCCGTGAGTTTCGAGAGGCTTGAATGCAACGCGGTGGTGGACTGCTTGTCCACGCCGTTCAGCATGGTTTCGGCCATCTTGGGGGCGTTCAGCGAAAACAACTCGTCGAACCGAGCCGCCAGCTTGCTGAAGACCTTTTTTACCGCTGCCGCGATGGATGCGTCTTCGGCAAAAAACTCTTGTGCTGTGTCGCCGTTGTAGAGGCGCTCAACCGCCCTGCGCGTTTCCTGTTGGAGTTGCAGGGTCAGCCGTTGCAGGCTTTCCGCGTAGCGTTGCTCCACTTGCACTGGACGGTGCAGGGGCAGCCCCTCCACCACCTTCGGGCGAGCCTTGGCTCCCCACCGCGCCTTCGCTTGGGTTAGGGTTAACTTCTTCATAGGGTTCGCCTTCTAGCGCCGAGTAGCCGCTGGTGGGGTCGTTCACCAAGCGGTTGTGCACCTGCTCGGGTAGCAGTGCGCCCATGTTTACGTAGGCCGCGTCCATATCGGCACGGTTTTTGAGCAACTCAGCGAGGTCTTTGGCCGACGGGCTGTCGCATGGCTTCCACTCGATCTTTACATCGGCGCTGATGCGCTCAGAGCGGCAAAGAACTTCAAAGTGGCGATTGAGTAGCGGCGTGAAAAACGTCTCTTGGATGCTCTCCAACTCTTCGTGGTAGCTGCTTTGCTCGTAGTCGCCGGAACTGTTGAAGCCCTTGGGCGTGGTGCCCAGCAGTTTCGTGGCTGGTACACGAGCGGCGGCGGCGACGAGCTGGTATTGCGTCATCACCACTTCATCAAGATCAGCAAGTGAGGTGTCGATCTGCGACACCTCGTCATCGTGCCCCACCAATTTGATTCCGTGGTTGTCTCTGATTTGCCCGAACAATTCGAGTTTTTCGACCAGCGCCGCTTGGTTGAGCATGGCGGATTCCATGTCGCACTTGAGCACGTTCAACCGCTTGGACATTGCCAGCTTGGGCGCTTCGTTTGCCATTTGCTCTGATGAGTACACGCGGTCCCGAATGAGCTGCGGGATGGGGATGCCGCCGTAAAAGTACGTCGGTTTCAAAATATCGGGCACATGACCGTTACGCACGACAACGAGGTGCGATTTATGGATGCGCTGCGAGCCCACGCGCCAGTAAGTCGGCTCATAGAAGTCCAGCGACAGCGGGTCGATGGAGTCTTGCGTTAGCTCAGGCGTGATCCAGTACGGGTCGAACTGCTTGATGCCTTTGTAGCTGCCGGCCGTCACCCCGTCGATATTGAACGGGGCTTCTAGGTCTGCGCCGCGAAGACCAAAGTCGCACATGGCAATACGCACGCCGAACACGCGGGCCTTGGTGCCGAACTCGACCAGCGATTCAGCGACCTTCAACTTTTGCGAATTGGCGCGAAGGCGCTCCACATCGTCTAGGCCACTCTCTCCGTCGTTGATGGTGATGTCGTAGCCGTTGCGCGCCGCGTCAACCGCTGGCTGTGAGCACGCTTTCTCGATCAGCCAGTGCTGCGCCAGCAGCGCGCACGCTTGGTAACCGATGAATGACGCTTGAGAAAACCACGCCATTTGCTGAGGGTTTCCGGTGAGCGACTGCTGCACCTTGTTTTCCATGATGCCCGTGTCGCTTGCGTCGGTGGCGTTGGCGGGCGCATCTTTGCCGTCCATCGCTGCCGTGGTACGCGGCTCGGCAAACAGTGCCGGACGCTGGAAGGCGCGGTCAAACGCAATCCGAATCACAGCCTCGGGCTTGTCAGGGTGCACGTTCCCGTCTACTGCCGTCAAAAGCCCCGCGCGCCCCTTCTTGGGCGTTGCATCAGCCCTCGTCTCGGGACGCTTGAAGCGATTGAAAAAGTCGAACATCAGAACCCCAAAAAAGTGTTTTTCGTTTGCAGTAGCTCGGCGAAGGCCCGGGAAAGTGCGTCCACTTGATCGTCGTTTCTGCCGTTTGGGAATAACCGCATCTCGTCAAGCAGTGCCGTATTCCAAGGCCCACGCAGCATCAACACATTGCCGGCGCTGACCTGTGCAGCCACTGGTTCGGCGCGTGTCTTTTTTTTGCCCGTTTCGGGGCTGGATGTAACGCGGTGCCCTGCAAGCCGCCTTGTCAAATACAAGATCAACGACTTGCCAGCGGAGCCGGGGTCTTGAGGGATGCTTTGCAGCACTGGCCTCCCGTCGCTTGCGGCGGTGTTGACCAAATACCTATCGCGCTTGTCCGTCTCCCACTGCCCGCGCACCACATCGCCAATCACAAAGCGGCCGTCGGCCAACCGGCCCAGCTTCACGCCTACCGTGTAGTCGCCCTTGTCCTTGCTTGATGCAAAGTCCCAGCCACGCGCCAGCTTGATCGAGCCAGCGGGTATCGCGTCCACCGTCAAGATGTTGCCCACCTCGAACAAGCTGCCTTCGGCTGGGCTTGGTATCTGCTGATACAGGCTCGCCCACGTCATGGGCAGGTTTTCAAACTGCGCCCAGTGTTTGGCGTCGAACCATTCTTTCCAAAGATACTCGCCGCGCTTGCGGCCCAGCGGATCACTGTCTGTTTCGCACTTGGCTTGCAGGCACAGGACTTCCCATGTCTGCCCGTCCTTGCATTTGATAGGCCCGCTCTCGCCCTTCCATTCGTCGGGCAAGATGCGGCCAGCCAAGTCCTTTTGGCTCCACCGCGTTTGGATCAACACGATCCAGCCGCCAGGCACTAAGCGGGTTTTTAAATCATCGTTGTAGGCGTCCCAAGTCTTTTGACTGACCGCCTCGCTGTTTGCATCCTCGCGCCCTTTCACGGGGTCATCGATCACGATGCCATGGGCGCGGTTGCCGGTGATGCCGGACAGAATGCCGCCCGCCATGTACTCGCTGCCGTTGGTCAGCCCAAACTCGTGAGCCGCCGAAGATTCAGCAGACAGGCCGGTGTTGAACACCTGCCCGTATCGCTTTTGCTTGATGATGGCCCGAGTACGCCTCCCCATCTTACGGCTCAGTGTGTCACCGTAGCTCGCGAGAATTACGCGGCGGTTTGCCTCGCGCCCGAGGTAGTGAGCGGGAAACACCACGCTCGCATAGCTCGACTTTGCGCTGCCAGGCGGCGCAAAGATCATCAAGCGTCCATGCGGCGTGCGGCTGGTGCGCTCCATCGCATCCAAGATCAGCTTGTGATGCGTGGCAAGCTTCGATTCAGCTTTGCGGAAATCCTCGCAATCTTCGTCATGGCCTACAGGCCTGCCAGGCACATCGACGAACTCGGCAAAAGCAATGGGGTCTTTACGCGATGCCCTACGCGCCAGCAGAAGCCTAGCCGCCTGCTGCAATCGCTGCGAGTTGCTCATCAGTCATGTCGTCTAGTTTGGTGGGGATTAGCGGCGCACCGTCTTTGCCCGTCAGTTCAACGCGCTGTGGCTCTCTCCAGCCGCCTTGGGTTTTTAACCAGAAAATTTGCGCGGTCGTATTTCCTTCCTCGACCGCGTTTTTGTAGAGCGCATTCGCCACCTTGAAATTGGCTTTCAGCCTGCCATGCTCGATTTCCTTCTTGAAGTACTTTTTGAGCGTTGGCTCGCTGATTGGCTTGCCCGTCGCGCCCATGACAAACACGGGCATTTCATCAAGTCGAATGCCGAACGCTGAAAGCTTTTCAACGAGTGCGCGTTGCTCGCTTGTTGGTTTGAATGTTGCGCGTCCAGCGCCTTTGCGCGCACCGCCGGAGCGCCCTTTGGCTCCGGGCATGGTGCAAATCCTTCAGGAATGAAAAAACCCGCCGAAGTTGCCTTGGGCGGGTTGATATTTTTAGAGCGAGTTAAGGCTGCCGCAAGGCAACCCTAATTTTGAAAAGTTCAAAACTACTCTGGACGTATACGTCGTGTGATGGTGAAAGTGTAACACAGATTTTCAATCGATGGCGTGACTTTTCAATCGCCAGTTGTTCCAAAACATCCGCACGCCCGCGACGAGCGTGTCATCCCATGTCTTGCGCGGTACCCGCATTGCGCTGCGCTGCGCGTGTTCTGGCTCACGCTTGGGGATGTAATGGGCTTGCACCACGCAACGATAGGCGAGCGGCACCAGCAGCAAGGTTCGGTGCACGTCCATCGCCCGGAAGTCGGCCATCAAGGCGCTTGGAGGGATGAAGTCAGGCGGGTCAGGAATCTTGTACTTGCCTTCGGCACTGGCGCACGTCCGCTTCTTGTACCGGTCTTGCGCCCACAGTCCAAACTTTGTCAGCAACCGATCAGCATCTTCGAGGTCACGAGGTAGTTGCTTTGGCGTGTAGCGCATGAATGAATCTTTCTTTTTAAGTTGTTGTTCCTGCTTGTGAATCGCCACCTTCTCAGGGTCGCCGTACATCCACGAATCAAGCGCCACCATCAGAACTCCTCAACCTGCCAACCGCCGCCATCCTTTTTCGGCTTGGGTCGCACGGCAATGAACTTAAACGGGTAGGAGTCGGCGGCAACTTTGATTTTTACCCTTGCGTCGTCCTGCCAGAAGCCCTTTACCTCGTGTAACTCAATCTGCCCGTTACGACGCATCACAGCAAAGTCAGGGGTGTAGAACGTGTTGTCAGCAAGGCGCAGCTTCACGCCCTCAAAGCGAAACCAAAGCACGTCACCAGTCGCTTGCAGCACTTTGAGAAAATCCTCGTAGGCTGATTCGGTTTTGTTGCGCTCACCTGTCTTCAAGCGTCCCAGAGCGAAGAATTTTTTAGGGTTTGTTGCCATCTTTTATGTCCAAAATAATCAAATCAAGCCATCTCGCCAAACTCGTGCGGATAGCTCAAAGCAAGCTCGGCGGCGTTGAGTGGTGTCCCGTAAAGTTCCGTTGCAGACAGTCCAAAACCGCCTCGCGTGTGGGTGCGTTCGGGAATCTGGCTATTGCCGCCAGCATTGCCTCCTGATGCGGGCGTGACGGTCTGGCTGACGCAACCAGTCGGGCGCAGCACTGGACGCACTGCATCTGATAACCACCACGCCACTTGTTCGTTTGTGCTTTTTTGCATTGCTCACACTCCTTTGTTGTCATTCGTATTGATTCCAAATTTCAAGGTCGGCAGGTAAAATTGAGCCTTTGATTCAAGGAGAACAACCATGCCGACAGCAGACTGGCGCGAAGAAAAATCCGAGTTCGTTGTGCAAGCAATTTGCCGAACGCTTGCCAAGCCAGATTTGGCAGACGATGTACGGCACGAGTTGGGAGGGGAGGCTCTTTGGAACGCGTTAAAGCTATTTGCCGATGCTGTGCAGGAGCGTCTTGGCGGCACGCGATGGTCACCTAGCCTTGTGGATTTGTTTCGTGAAAAACCAAAACAATGCGATGAATGGCTTGCACTCATGGCAGAGCCAGACTTCACGGCGGCTGGATACTTCAAAGCGGATTGAGGAAATCGCATCAGAGCTTCCCCCTCATGCTTTCCCAATCGAAGGGGACTATTTCGCCGCCATCCTCGCGCAAGCGGTCAATGATTCGCTCACCCAAAAACGACTTAAGTCCAGGGCTTTTTTCTTTGTCGCTTGGATTTTTTAGGTAGTCGTCCAACGGCACATTGGCAAGCAGCAGTGTTGGCTTGCGTTTTTCGTAACGCTCATTGAGCACGTCAAACAAAATCAGCTTCTCGGTATCACTGCCAAATTGCTGCCCAACTTCGTCAAGAATCAAAAGGTCAGGGAACACCAGTGCGGCTATAGCTTGACTTTCCGTTTCTGCGCTATCCCTGCGCCACGATTCTTTGACGCGACGGACTGCCCGAAGCACAGACGAAAACAACACCGTGCGGTTGTCGCGGTGCATGATGCGAAGACCAATGCCTGCTGACAGATGGGTTTTTCCCGTCCCTGGCTTCCCAACAAAAACAGCCGAGCGCCCAGTTTTCAAAACCTTATCGAACTCGTCTGCGTAAGTTTTTGCAAAGGCCAATGCCCGTTTTTGAGAGTCGCTTTCAGCGACAAACGATTTCAAGCTGCGGTTTTGGAAGCGTTCTGGAATGCCAGCGTCGCCAATTTTTCGATGCCACGCCTGCAATTTGGCTTCACGGCTTTTTACTTCGGCATCGGCTTTTTCTTGCGCTTGATTTTCTGCATTGCACGCTGGACACTTTGACCAGATTTGACCGATGAAGCATTTGGCTTCGTACTCGCCGTGCGTGTCGCAAGTGTCTGTGCGCGTCTTGGCTTCGGAGTGAATTCCACCGCCTTTGAGCGTGTCGGCTATGGGGTTCATAACTTACCCCCGTTTCCGTAGTCGATGGAGTCGAAGTTTTCAGCCTTCGGTTGTCGAGAATTTCGAGCGCTTGCTTTCGGTATCGAAGCGTCCGCGAGCTTCGGCAAAAGGTAGTTGAGGTGTATGCGCTTTCCTGGCTTCGCGTCTCGCGTGGCTTCGGCACAAGCGATGATTTGCTCGTCGGAATATCTCGGTAAAAGCTCAGTCCACGCCTGCAAATGAGGCGCTGCGTCAATGCCAATCGAACGCAACCGCTTGCACAGCAAGCCGACGCGGGTTGCGTTTTGCGGGGCATCTTCACCAGACTGAGTTAACGCAACTACTTCAGTAGTTGTGTTAGTAGGTATATGTGAAGGTGGAGGTTTGCCGTTTCGTTGGGCTTCCCGTTCAACGGTTGTTGCA
Source organism: Limnohabitans sp. (assembly GCF_031538885.1). Taxonomy (GTDB): domain Bacteria; phylum Pseudomonadota; class Gammaproteobacteria; order Burkholderiales; family Burkholderiaceae_C; genus Limnohabitans. Next base: position 81,995 of record NZ_JAVKLW010000053.1, on the reverse strand, counting down.
ACGCTCGTTGAATTCTCGTTGCCGTTTCGTTGGGCTTCCCGTTCTGCCTTTCGCTTCGCTGCCGATGCTTTACCAGCCTCTGACCGTTGGCTCACCAGTACCTGCGCCCGCTGCAATTCTGTATCCACGCGGTGATGGCGCAGTACACCCTCATGCTGGTAGAAGAACGCCCGCAGCTCTGAGCGCGAGGCTTTCCACGCCTTCGCTTCCATGCGTGTGATGCGTCGTAATCGGTCATCGTCATCAGGCAATGCGCCGCCGTTGACCCATGCGTGCATGAGCAGCAGGAAATATGCGCCGTGTTCCTCGGTACTGAGGTGGGCTGTGTCCGCTAAATAATCGGACACATAAAGTGGCATCCAAGTGTCTGTTTTAATCATGTGTCTAGCCGTCCTTTGAGAAGTCTCCATGCTGTTGCCGCCACGAGCGAAACTTGTCCATTTCCAAGGGCTTTAATTCGCTCCACCCGAGCGGCCACCCCATGAGCCACTCGACCCACGTCGGGTTCAGTTGCCCACCATGTGTTCCCTCGGTAATGTTTGTCGTCGGTGTTGGGTAGAGGCTGCTTTTCGTCGCTCCGCGCTCGACCGCGTAATCCAGCCTGTCGCGCAGCGCCCGTTTGCTCAGTAGTGAATTGATGCGCCCACACACGCAATGGAGCGGCATACCGACCACATCAACCAACTGCTGGCGCGTGAAAGTGTCGGCGCGGCCTTTGAATGCCGCCATGACTTGCTGTTCTTTGGGTTGGAGGTAACCCGCCACGGGTAGTGAGTGGTAGGCATCGAGGGAGGTTTCACTTTGGGCGATCCGCATCATTCATCCCCCCAAAGTAAGGAAACAGGGTTTTCAATACGTGCCATGGCCGCTTCGTATAGCGTGACCATTGCCTGCGCCTTTGCTGGGTCAATGCACTTAAATTGCTCTGGTACAACCTTCAGGCCGCATGCGGCGAGAAGCGAAGACACAGCGGCAATTTGCCCATCCTTCATGCGGCTAACTGTGGATTCGCTCACATCCATTCGCTTTGCGATTTCAGATTGGCCAGCCTCTGCAAGCGCATGCAAGACCGCGCGTTCGTTCTTGCGTGACCTCTCAGATATTGAGTGAGAAGATTCAGTCATGACTTCACTCCACAGCTTCTTCAGCCATCATTTCGTTTTGCAAGCGCAAAAACTCACGCTCGAAAAACACGTATGCATCCGTACCCGCTGGGTACAAATTGACGGACGTTCCCCTAGCAATTCAGGAAGGAATGCCAATACCAAGAGTTGGCGAAGTCGTTCGGCATCAACTGGTGGAGCATTTAGGGGGAGAGGTTCGGGATTTTTTAGTGTTATCGGTTCACTACACAATCCGACGCAACCCAGACAACCATCAGGAGCTTTTGGCGTGGCATGTGACGGTGATCCTTGGGGACATCCCGGAAAACATCGATCACAGAACCCTTCACATTCGGGGGTGACTTGCAACGCTCTTAAAAGTCCGTACACCAACTTCAGCGCGGACTGCGCCCCCATAGCTGCATCTGCACCAGTTGGTAACTCATGGGCGATGCGCGTCGCCAGCTCTAAAGTCGTCTTCGATTCAGTCAAAACCAAACAGCGCGCAAGCTCTTTTTCAAGGGGAATCAATGGTCTAAGCATTCGCCACATCCTTCGCCTCGGCGGGTTGTTGGAGGTCTGGCCAGATCAGCCAGTAATCGTTGGGGCGGAGGCCTTGGCGGGTCACCTTGCCGCCAGTGATGCGTTCGATGGCGGTGCAGTGCGCAGGCTTCCACGGCCTGTGACCAGCGATCATCTGGCTGAGGTATGAAGGGGCAATCCCAATAAGCGCGGCTAGTTGGTGTCCCGCAGTTGATGTCTTATCAAGGTAGTCTTTAATTTCCATGCCAAGAATGTAGCATTAGTAAACATAAAAGTCAATATCAAAGATAAATAAACTTTTGCTAAAGTGAAGATCATGAAAATTGAGCAGCTCAAAAAACTGATAGACAAGCACGCAGAGGGCAGCCAAGCCCGCTTTGCGCTCATGCTTGGAAAGTCTCCATCACAGGTCAATCAGTGGCTCGCTGCAAAAAGACCAATAGGGGCAAAGATTGAACGAGACATTGCGATAAGGTTTGGCCCCATGCGCCCCGAATCTGGCAACGTCAGCAGTGCGGGGGCTGCACCTACGGTGTCCGGGGCGCTAGACGTGATCGAGACTGCCTGCGAGAAGCTGGGCCATGAGCAGCGCAAAGAAGCTGCAAGCCTACTATCCATCTTCGTCGTGGGGCTGCGCCAAACCACCAAACAAGACATCCTAGAGGTGCTAGGCAGCGCTGGAAACACGCCCGCCCACCCAGCCACCGAGACAGCAGCCTTCGCGGGCAAGCCGCCGACTGGCAAAGTCGATCAATCCACCCCCACTTTTTAAAAATAGATGCCTCTCAAAGCGCCGCAAATCTGGCCTTCAACTTGTTACGTTAGAAAAATCCAGCAGCAACATGGTGGCGCTCGTGCCTTCACCCACCTAGCGCAATTGATGTCGCCAACGGGTGAGCTTTGTAGGGGCTACGTCAAGCACTTTCCTACATCTGCGCCGCGCGGCTTGTTCAACGAATGGTTCGGCTACACCGCCATGTCTGCGCTTGCCATACCGCAGCCAGCCTGTGCCTTTATGCAAGCTCCGATTGACGGCACTACCGAATGGACTTTTGTCAGCCTTCAACCCAAACCGACGCGCCACCACCCCAACCAAAGAAAAAATAGGGTGCTCTTAATCTGCCCCAAACTGCTCGAAACAGTCGGCCACAAAAGCCAGCAACTCGGCGTGGTGGGCTTCGTCACGCACTGGGGCAGCCAAACCCAAGGCCGCATTGACGGCCGCCCACGGAGCTATCACGTCAGTCATGTTCATTTCCACTCTCCTTTATCGTTTTTAACAATGCAGCGAGACTAGGACAAACCTGCCAAGTGCGGTTTTTACGCCAACTCGGCCAACAACTCGGGGTGACGGCTGACCAGCTTCAGCAGGCTTTGTGCTGCACCGCTTGGCACTTTGCGCCCCTGCTCCCACTCTTGCAGCGTACGCACAGATACGCGGCAAGCGTTGGCAAACTCAGCCTGCGACATGCCTGTCATGGCCCTCGATGCTCTCAGTTCAGCCGCCCCCACGCGGGTGGTGAGTAGTGCATCAGGCACCGACCAGCTCCATGGCCAGCTCGCGCGGGTTGTCGGTGCGTTGGCTCACGTCAAGCATTTCAATGCCTAGCACGCGGCCTAACGCATCAAAGTCAAGCACCACGCCTGGGCGTACCTCGTCACTCTCAGCCACGGTGCCCATGCGTAGACGGATGTACATAGCATCGGCCTGTTGGTCATATTCGATTTTCATGGTTGAACTCCGTATTTTTCAAACTTGCTAGTCGCCATCACGGTGACCACCAACACCACCACACCGCTCTCAGTCAACACCCGAAGCAACTGCCGTTTGCCTAAGCGCTCAATCCAGCCTTGCGATTCTGTGCGCCCATTTTGTGCCGCAACGGTACGGATGGGTTGAGCCAATGCGCATTCGACCTCTTGTTTGCTAATGCCACGCTCGGCCATACGGGTCAGTGCGTGTTGGGTGTAAGTGACTTGCATGAAATCAATTATACGCTTTAAGCGTAGTAGAAAGGCGGTTTTTTACGCCTAGACCTAGAGGTTTACCCGCATTCTTGCAAATAATTTATCTTTTGCTATTGACTTAATTGTTTATCTTTGCTACATTACATCCATCGCAACAAAACAGCGACACGGTTCTGACGGAGGGATTGCTCAAAGTCAGAGTAAGCGGCCAAGGGCATGGCCTACCCAGCATAGATGCAACCCAGCGCGACTGGCTCTCTCTATGCGACGCACAAGGTTTGCAGCGTAGAGAGTGATTCGGTGGGCGCTATGCCGCGCGAAGCGTGAGTCCAAGCGACTGTTACGCACATTTACGAATGGCGTGTGGCGGGGCAAAGGGTGGCAAAGCGCGGATGTAGCGCCCACCGAATCACTCTCAAGGAGCAGTGCTTTGATCTGACCCCATCCACCGAGGATGAGCGTTTTTTCAACCGACCAGATAGACCGCCCCGCTATGTCTGAGGGGATGAGGTCAGATCAAAGTGCTGCACGTTTTACCCAATGGAGCGCGTGATGGCAAATGACCTGCAACCCGAAGACTACGAACACCACTTTGACGCGAGTGGCAACCAGCCTATTTCGCTCGACGAAGTAGTGGGCGACCGTGACCTGTGTATCGCGTTTGACTACGAGCCGCGTGACGACGGAGACATGGTGCGCGAAGGCTACTGGCCTCACCTGTTCGCCAAGTCAGCAACAGACACCGAGTGGGAAGAAATCACACACCTGCTCCTGAGCCGCGCCGAGGAGAAGTGGCTGCTCGATGCGTGCGTGGAGCACAACAAGCCCCGCACTTTTCGCGTGAGAACGAACGTCGGCTCTTGGAATGGCATTTTTGCCAGCGGATCAGATGCAGTGATTGACGCCCTCAGCCGTGGCGCGAGCTACGCATCAGCACTTCGGATGGCGGCATGACCTTCTTCCGCCTCTACGCCCTCTATCGCCGCTTCGGCCACACACCAAGACGCTCCATCGCCCAAGCATGGCGAACCATGCGCCGCACCTACTAAACCACCACCCTGAAAAGAAGCCCAAGTGAACATTGTCACCATTCGCGCCTCAAGCCTCGGCAGGCTCTTTGACTGCCCTGCGGCATGGGCAGCCACCCACATAGACGGGAAACGCACTCCGTCAAACGGTAAAGCCATGCTTGGCAAAGCCGTACACGCCAGCACCGCTGTGTTCGACCAGTCGGGCATTGACGGCACAGGCATTTCAATCGACGAGGCCGCAGCCGCAGCCGTTGACACCATCCACCGCCCCGACGAGGACGTGGTTTGGGAAGACGACACGCCGCAGGATGCCGAGAAGATTGCCCTTTCCTTGCACGTCAAGTACTGCCAAATCATCGCCCCGAAGCAAACCTATCGCGGCGTTGAAATCAAGTGCGAGCGCTTGGAAATCACCGACCTCGGCATTGCGCTCACGGGCACAACAGACCGCGTGCGTGAAACCGCCGACGGCTTGGCTATCTGTGACCTCAAGACGGGCAAAGCCGCCGTTGGGTCAGACGGCAACGTCAAAACCGCAGGCCACGCCTACCAAATGGGAGTGTACGAGCTGCTCGCCGAACAAGCCAGCGGCGTGCCAATCACGGGCGCGGCGCAAATCATCGGCATGAATACCGCCAAAACACCAGCGTCGCAGCGCGTGGGCACTGGCGAAATCTCGGACGCTCGTTCTGTGCTCCTGGGCGACGGCGAGTCGCCTGGCATCTTGGAACACGCATCAAGGTTAATTCATTCAGGATCGTTTTATCCGAATCCAAAGTCAATGCTTTGTCATGAGCGGTACTGCCCAATTTTTAAGGAGTGCAAAGCTCATGCCTAAGCACGACTACAGCCAATACCTTGCCGAGTACCAAGCAGGAACACCAAGCGCAGAGCCTGCCAAACGTGCAGGCATGAAGCCCACGTTCAGCAAGGCGGTGACGGTATGAGCGCCCTCATCAACCTCATCGGTCAACGCTTCGGGCGGCTTGTCGCCACCAAGAAAACGCGCATCGGCATCGTTGCCGCCTTTGTCTGTCGGTGCGACTGCGGCAAGCAAGTCACCGTGCGTTCTCAATCTCTGCGCAAAGGCGAAACCACCTCGTGCGGTTGTGCCCGCGCCGATGCTATGCGAGAAAAGAAGACTACCCACGGTTTCTACAAATCGCCGACCTACAACTCATGGCGTTCGATGTTGGCGCGGTGCAGCGACAGCACCCACCGCAACTTCAAAGACTACGGCGGGCGCGGCATTACGGTATGCAAACAGTGGCGCGAGTCCTTCGAGAGTTTCCTTGCCGACATGGGCGAGCGACCACCAGACACCAGCATTGACCGCATCAACACCAACGGCAACTACGAACCAAGCAACTGCCGATGGGCTACCCGTACCGAGCAAAACCGAAACAAACGTTCATCAACCAAGGAGAAATCAAATGTCTGAAGTTACTCAAAAAACACTGGCAAATTTACGCCCACAAACCCCAGCACCTCAAGCCAACGCAACGCTTGGGTTCTTCAATTCAGCGGGTTTTGAATTGATGCAGCGTGCGGCAAACCTGTTGTCAAACTCCACGCTTGTACCCGCGGCCTACCGCAAGTGGGACGAGAAAAAAGGCGATAACCCAAACGCACTTTCAAACTGCGTTGTCGCACTAAACATGGCGCAGCGCATGGGCGCTGACCCATTAATGATTTGTCAAAACCTCTACATCGTGGAAGGTCGCCCAAGCTGGTCAAGCCAGTGGATTATTGCCGCCATCAACGGATGCGGACGCTTCTCGCCGCTGCGCTTTGACCTCAAAGACTTGGGCAGCAAAGAAGTTGAATACACCGTCACTGAGTGGGTTGACCGCCAGCGCGTGAATAAAAAAATGAAAGCCACCGTGCAAAACCTTGAGTGCATCGCGTGGGCGGTCGAGAAAGAAACAGGCACGCGCATTGACAGCCCCAAGGTGTCTCTTGAAATGGCTGTCAAAGAGGGCTGGTACGGAAAGAACGGCAGCAAGTGGCAAACCATGCCAGAAGTCATGCTGCGCTACCGCACAGCCAGCTTCTTCGGCAAGCTGTACGCACCTGAATTGCTGATGGGTTTGCAGACCGTGGAAGAAGCCCACGACATCATCGACATGAACCCAGACGGCACGGTGGCAAGCGTCACCACGGAAACGCTACGTAATGCACCCCGTGAAATGCGCCCCGCCGAAGTTGTGCAAACCGAGCAACCTGCCGCCGCACCTGCCGCTCGCGCTGAAACCGTCAATCAGGAAACGGGCGAGATTAAAGGCGCAGCACCAGCGGCCACCAACACCGCACCAGCAGCCGACGCGGGCGCACCGTGGGAGCCAACCGCCGAAGAACTGGCAGACATCCAAGCCCGTGAACTTGCCGAGGCAAACGGACAACAGCCCGCCCAGCAACCCCGCGCCCGCCGTGAACGCGCCACGACTGGCGGCATGGAATAACCCATTTTTGAAACCTGAAAGGAACAGACACCATGGCAACCGATAACCAAGCCGACGACGTAAAAACCCTCCTGTCCATGACTTCGGACACCGTGGGGCGCGACATCCTGCAAACCCTTGTCCAGGAAATCAAGCTGCTGCCCGACCTGTGGGTGAAACTGCCCAAGGCAAAGCAAGACGACGTGATTGACCGCCTTCGCAATCGCGTAGAAACCAATGTCCGCATGGCGGTTCACCTCGTAGCCAGCGAAGGCCGCACTGTGGTTGCGGGCGACCTCGACCAAATCACAATCAAGGACGGCGTGAAAGCTGTTGTGAAATTCGGTAGCTCCGCCCCCAATCTGCATGAACTCTACGAAGCCAGCGGTAAAGCCGTGCTGGTTGTCGTTGCCAACCCTGCCCAGCACACGGGCGGCATGGATGAAATCAAGGGCGAATCAGACCAACGCGCTATGGACTTGGGGCATGAGTACGACCCGAACGGCGACGGCAAAGGCATGGACGGCGCAAGTGGCGCGGGTGAAGTGGTTGATGCCGAGGTCAAGGCCATTCCACACCAGCACCTTCAAAGCGAGTTAGACGAAGCCTACGGCGACGGACAACTGGCCGCGCAAGAAGGCAAGCCGCAAAGCGATTGCCCAATCATGGCTGGCGCTCTTTGCATCGAGTGGGTCAAGGGCTGGAAAGCATGGCAAGAGGAAAACAATACTGAGTGGTGGCAAGCACACAACGACGATGACGGCTTGGGCGGGGAGGCTGCATCTCAAAGTGGGCGAGGCATTCCAGCCGGTGGCCAAGTGCATGGGGCTTCGCCCTGGGGAAAAGATTGAGCGCCTTGGTGATGCCGTCGTCACGGTTTCGACGCGGTGCGAACCACTGCGGCGCATGACCGACGAGCCAGAGTACGGGCGCGAGGAATGCCGACGTGAGGGCTTCCCCGAAATGTCGCCCGAAGAGTTCGTGGCGATGTTTTGCGCGACGCATCGGGGCTGTACGCCAGATAGCCTAGTCACACGAATTGAATTTAGATATGGAGGTGGGACATGAACACCAACGAAGCGACAATCGACAGCGCCAGATTGAGCGAAGAAGAACTACAACAAATTACTGGCTACAGCGCACCGTTGCGCCAGCTTAACGTGCTGCACATGCGCGGGTTTGTTCGGGCATACCGAGCGCGTGACGGGCGCGTGATTTTAGAGCGCCCGCACTATCTCGCCGTGTGTCGCGGGGAGTTTTCAAACGATAGAGGCCAGCCCCAGCCATCTGTAAATATCGCATTCCTTAAAAGAGCATGAACCGTCCTCGTGATACCCCTGATGGCTTGCCATACCGCGTCTATGAGCGCCGTGGGGCGCGCACCTACAGCATCGGCTACAAACAGTCGAATGGACAGTGGGCGTTTCGGTATTCATGCCCCATAGCTGACAAAAATCAGGTGAGCGAGCTGCGCCGTAAAGCCATCACTGAATCGGCTTTGCTCAATCATGGGGTGCGCTCGTCAGGGCAAACCGAGGAACTGATAGACGCATGGTTCACTTGGCAAGAATCACTGCCTCCAAGCGACCTAAACCGCCGCGCCGATTCCACGCTGCGCGAAAACAAGCGCGAGTCCAAAAACCTCAAACTGGCGTTCGGCCATATTGACCCTGCGGCAATCACAAAAACCGACGGCTATACCTACCTTGATGCGTGTGTGCAGGCTGGGCGGCCAGAAAAAGGCAACAAAGAAATTGCGTTGTTGCAAGTCATCCTCGAATATGGTGTGCGTATTGGGCGCATCAGCACCAACCCACTGACCAGAATTCGTAAGAACAAAACCGTAAAAACAAGCCGCCATGTGAACGACGTGGAAATGTCGCTGGCGCTGGAAGTTGGGCGAAGCAAGGGCGGTGCGCGGCTCATTGTCGCGCTTGCACTCAAAACCGCATGGCTGTGTGTTCGCCGCTCGGTCGAGGTGCGCGGTATTACGCGGGATGCAATCCGCGACGACGGCATTTTGTGGCAGGACGGCAAGAGCAAGACCAAGCCCGCCGTGCTGATTGAGTGGACGGACGAGCTTCGCGCCACCATGAATGAAGCCTTGGCACTAAAGCGCAACCACGTTGCGGGTTCGATGTACGTGTTCGACAATATGCGCGGGCAACGCTACACCAAGGGCGGCTGGAAAGCCATGTTGAGCGACTTGATGACGGTGTGCGTGAGCGAAGCAGAAAAGCGAAAAATTGAGTTCAAGCCATTTAGCTTGCAAGACTGCCGCCCGAAGGGGGTGAGCGACAAATTGGCGAGCGGTCAGACCGACACCCAAGACGCGACAGGGCACTCAAGTGAGCGCATGATTCGCCAAGTTTATGACCGTCACGCAGTCAAAAAAGCCAAACCCGTGCAGTGACGATATTCCAAATTTTGGAATATGCAAAGAAAAACGGGTTAGCCTTTTACAGCTAACCCGTTGATTTTACTGGCGGAGTGGACGGGACTCGAACCCGCGACCCCCGGCGTGACAGGCCGGTATTCTAACCAACTGAACTACCACTCCTGATAGCTGTATCTTTTGCTGAGGTGCTTGAGCAACTCAACCAAGTGCTACAAAACTTGGCGACCCTACGGGGATTCGAACCCCGGTACTCACCGTGAAAGGGTGATGTCCTAGGCCTCTAGACGATAGGGTCATAACCTGGACTGATTCTTTCGAATCTTCTCGACACTTTGGTGGAGGTAAGCGGGATCGAACCGCTGACCTCTTGCATGCCATGCAAGCGCTCTCCCAGCTGAGCTATACCCCCATTGAGTGTTAAGAGCAATAGTATAGCCAAATTTTCAACGTTTCGTCAAACGCTCCAAAACTTTTTCTTTGCCACACAACCAAAGCACTGCATCCACTGAAGGTGTTTGCGGTGTGCCCATCACCAACACGCGCACAGGCATAGCTAGTTGCGGCATCTTCAAACTTTGTTCGGTCAACACCGCCTTGAATGCCACGCTGACATTGGCTGTGTTCCATTCAGTCACTTCACTCAGCTTGGCAACCAATGCATCGAGTGCAGGCAACACAGCAGGCGTGATGTGTTTAGCCACATCGTCGGCTTGTGGCGTGACATCGTTGTAAAACGCACTGGCCCAATCAGCCAACACCAACAAGGTGTCGCAGCGATCTTTGAACAAACCGCAAATGGCGGGCAAGCGGTCATCCGCGGTGATGCCACGCTTGGCCAACTCAGCACTCACCAAAAATGCCAACGCCTCATTAGACATGGCCTTCAAATGCTGGGCGTTCACCCACTTGAGTTTGGCCTCGTCAAACTGCGCAGCACTGCGACCAAGGTGGTCGAGGTTGAACCACTCTAAAAACTGAGCGCGGCTAAAAATCTCGTCATCGCCGTGGCTCCAGCCCAAGCGCGCCAAGTAGTTCACCATCGCGTCAGGCAAGTAACCTTCATCACGGTATTGGGTGACAGCCTTGGCACCATTGCGCTTGCTCATCTTCTCGCCTTGCTCATTGAGCACGGTGGGCAAATGGGCGTAAACAGGGGGTTCTTTGCCAAGGGCTTTGAAAATATTGATTTGACGTGGCGTGTTGTTCACATGGTCATCACCTCGGATGACGTGGGTGATGGCCATGTCGATGTCATCCACCACCACGCAGAAGTTATAGGTGGGTGTGCCGTCAGGACGCGCGATGACCAAGTCATCCAACTCGTCATTGCTGATTTCGATGCGACCTTTGACTTTGTCTTCCCAGACAACCGAGCCACCTTGTGGGTTCCTAAAGCGCAGGACGGGTTTCACACCTTCGGCGATAGGAGGCAATGTTTTGCCTAGCTCAGGACGCCATGTGCCGTCATAGCGCGGCTTGTCTTTGGTGGCCATTTGTCGTTCGCGCAAAGCGTCCAACTCTTGCATGCTCATGTAACAAGGGTAGGCATGGCCCGCTGCTTTCAACTCTTCCAACACTGCTTTATAGCGATCCATGCGTTTCATTTGATAGAACGGGCCTTCGTCGTGGTCGAGGCCTAACCACTTCATACCTTCGATGATGACGTCCACCGCCGCTTGATTCGAACGCTCGAGGTCCGTGTCTTCAATACGCAAAATAAAGTCACCACCGGTGGCGCGGGCAAACGCCCAAGGATACAAAGCAGAGCGAATATTGCCTAAGTGGATGAACCCCGTTGGAGAGGGTGCAAAGCGCGTACGGATTTTGGTCATGCAGAAATTGAAATCAAAGGGTCTCGAGGCCGCGCAACAAGTCGGCCTTCATGTCATCTAAATGCTCCAGTCCCACGGCTACGCGAATCAAACCTTGGCCAATGCCTGCGGCTTGGCGTTGGTCCTCAGACAGTTTGCCGTGCGATGTGCTAGCTGGGTGTGTGAGCAAGGTTTTGGTGTCTCCCAAGTTGGTGCACAGTGACAAGGTGCGCAAGCTGTCAAGCAAATGGAAAGCTCGGGTACGTGCCACCTGTGGATCAGCCGCCTTCACATCAAACGACAACACAGCACCACCCAAGCCAGACATTTGTTTCATCGACAACTCATGTTGAAGATGGCTGAGCAAGCCCGGGTAGTACACGCATGCGACAGCGGGGTGTTGCTCTAGCCACAGCGCCAAGTCATGCGCACGTGCGCTTTGGGCACGCATGCGAATATCGAGTGTCTCTAAGCCCTTGAGCACCACCCACGCATTGAAAGGTGACAACACCATGCCACCGTTTTTCATGACGGGCAAAAACTTTTCCTTGACGAATTTTTCGCTGGCACACAAAGCGCCAGCCATCACGCGGCCTTGACCATCCAAATACTTGGTGCCCGAGTGCATGACGATGTCTGCGCCCATCTCAACGGGGCGCTGCAAGATAGGCGTGGCAAAGCAGTTATCGACAGCCAACAAAGCCCCCGCGTTGTGTGCCAAATCGGCCAAGGCGGCAATGTCACACACCTCGGTCAATGGATTGGTCGGCGTTTCTGCAAACAAAATTTGGGTGTTGGGCCGAATCGCTGCTTTCCATGCATCCAAATCGGTTTGTGACACCACCGTGGATTCCACGCCAAAGCGTGCGAACTCTGAGCCAATCAGCTTGAGGGTCGAGCCAAACATGGACTGCGAATACACCACATGGTCACCCGCCTTGAGCAAGCTGAACAACATCAGCATCACAGCAGACATGCCAGATGACGTGGCCAACGCTGCCTCGGTGCCTTCCAAGGCAGCCAAGCGCATTTCAAAACTGCTCACCGTGGGGTTGCCGGAGCGGCCATAGGTGTAGCCTTCTTCTTCACCCGAAAAACGGCGTGCCGAGGATTGCGCAGAAGGTTGCACATACCCGCTGGTCAGGTAAAGCGCTTCGGAGTTTTCGCCGTATTGGCTGCGCTCAGCAGCCAAATGCACAGCGAGTGTTTCCAAATGCAAATCGTCGGGTAATGGGCGTTGGCTCATACCTTGGTCACTCCGATTGATTCGGCAAAGCGAGGCGCGAGTTATCTTCAGCACCCTCTTCTTGCCCCACACGTTTTTCGTTCAACCGAACGATGTCGCTGGCCGATACATCGCCCGTCACATACACACCGTCAAAGCAGGATGCGTCAAAGCCATCGAGCTGCGGCGCATTGCCCGCCGTGGCGGCGCGAACAGCTTGCTTCATCGCTTCCACATCTTGGTAGATCAACGCATCACAACCGATCAACTCGCGCACTTCGTCGATGGTGCGGTTGTGCGCCACCAACTCTTCGGGCGTGGGCATATCAATGCCATACACGTTCGGGAAACGCACAGGGGGCGCAGCGCTGGCCATGTAGACCTTGCGCGCACCAGCGTCGCGCGCCATTTGCACAATCTCGCGGCTGGTCGTACCGCGCACGATGGAGTCATCCACCAACAACACATTGCGGCCTTTGAATTCGCTGGCAATCACGTTGAGCTTTTGGCGCACTGATTTTTTGCGCACACCTTGACCAGGCATGATGAAGGTACGGCCCACATAGCGGTTTTTCACAAACCCTTCGCGGTACGGCACACCCAGCAAGTGCGCCAACTGCGTGGCACTGGGGCGACTGGACTCGGGGATAGGAATGATCACATCAATATCGCTTGGCGGCACCGTAGACACCACGCGTTTGGCCAAGGTTTCACCCAGATTCAAACGCGCTTGGTAAACAGAAATGCCGTCCATGGTCGAGTCAGGACGGGCCAAGTACACGTATTCAAAAACACAAGGCTTGAGCTGCGGCTCATCCGCGCATTGCATGACGTGCGCTTGGCCTGCCAGGTCAATGAACACCGCCTCACCCGGCGCGATGTCGCGCTCAAACGCATGGCCGGTGCCTTCCAGAGCCACCGACTCACTGGCCACCATGTACGTACCATCTTGGCCACGGCCAATGCACAAAGGGCGAATGCCAAACGGGTCACGGAACGCCAACAACCCGTGGCCTGCAATCATCGAGATCACCGCATACGAGCCTTGGATGCGACGGTGCACACGGCGCACGGCCTCAAACACATCGGAGGGTTTGAGGGGTAAGCCGCGCGTGGCTTTGTCAATTTCGTGGGCCAGCACGTTGAGCAACACCTCAGAGTCGCTCTCGGTGTTGATGTGGCGGTGGTCTTCAGAGAACAGCTCGGCCTTCAACGTATGCGCATTGGTCAAGTTGCCGTTGTGTACCAACACCAGACCAAACGGTGCGTTCACGTAAAAAGGCTGCGCTTCTTCTTCACTGAACGCATTGCCTGCTGTAGGGTAACGCACTTGGCCCAAGCCGTTGTTGCCGGGCAAGGCGCGCATATTGCGTGTGCGAAACACATCACGCACCATGCCTTTAGCTTTGTGCATGAAAAATTTACGATCCAGCTGGGTGACGATGCCTGCGGCATCTTGGCCTCGGTGCTGCAAGAGCAACAAGGCGTCATAAATCAACTGGTTCACAGGTGCGTTGCTTGCAACGCCGACAATGCCACACATTAGGGGAGGTACTTTCCAAAATCAGCCGGTAACACCGGCTTCAACACATGCAAAAACTGTTGCAACCATTGCGCGCCTTGGGCTTGCTTCCAAGCTTCGGTTTCGCGCATGGGCGTCATGCCCACCAGCACCGTGACGGCCAACAAAATGACCAGGCCGCGCATCAATCCAAACAAACTACCCAGCAATCGGTCTAAAGGTCCTAGGCCAACTGCTGACACCAGTTTCTTAACCATCCAACTGACCAACACCGTAGCCATCAGCACCGCGATGAACACCACCACAAAACCAGCGGCGTAGCGCAGCATCTGGCTACTGCCCTCCATTGGCAGCCAAGCCGCAGCTTGCGGCGCAAACATTTGGGAGACGTAAAACGCAGCTACCCAACCCGCCAGTGACAACACCTCTTGCACGAGGCCGCGCCACATACCCAACAGCAAAGACAGGCCCAAGACAGCCAGCAGAATCCAATCTATGGCCGAAAACGTCTGCATATCAGGCAATTACAGCGTCAAGACCTGCGGTTGCAATTGCAACTGCTTGATCTTTCGGGCCACCTTATCGGCTTCATCACGACTAGTGAATGGACCAACACGCACACGGGTACGTGCACCCTCTTTGGTTTGCGCCACGTTGGTATAGGTTTTGATGCCTTCCTTTTCCACCTTGGCTCGCACCTCACGCACTTTCGCTTCGTCATTGAAGGCGCCGATTTGCACAACAAAACGCGCACCCGTGTCTTTGCTGTCCGTGGGCTTGAGCACCGCCTTCGGTTCTGGTTTTACTTCCGCATGTGCAGGTGATTTGGCCTCAGCCTTGGCGGGTTCAGGTTTGGCTTCAGGCTTAGGCAATACCGCAGCAACAGCTGCTTCTGGCTTATTGTCGACTTTGACATCGGCTTTCACCTCAGGCTTGCTGTCAGTGGTCACTACCTCTTCTTTGGCATCCAATCCCGCAGCCGCCGACAAAGGCTTTTGTTTGGAGGTGTCGACCAACGGTTTGCTAGTGGCACGGTCAGGAATATCGACCGCAATGTCCACCGACACAGGACGTGGCTGCGTATCAAACAACAAAGGAAAACCAACCACGCCCACAATGACCAACACCGAAGCACCAATCAAACGATGACGCGCGCGGCGACGCATGACGTCCACGCTCTGCGCAGGACTATTGCTGTGGTTGCCTTGCGGCTCACTACTCGGTTGACCGGGCAATCGAAACTTGAAAAAAGCCATGTGAATGGGGCCTCAGGAGCTCAAATGTGGGGCATCTAGACGGGGTATGCCATTCGCCAAAATTCCCCCGACCGTGAAAAACGATCCGAAGACCACGATTCTATCAGCGGGGTCTGCTGCAGCCACCGCTGCGTCCAGTGCAGCTTGTGGGTCGGCATGCGTACTTGCCTGCACATCTTTGCGGCTGTTGCCCGCTTGCCAGATCGCTTGTAATTTCAAGGCTTTAGCAGCGCGCTCGGTGGGTAAATCGCAAAAATACCATCGGTCCACCAAAGGCCCGAGGCGCACCAACATAGATGCCACATCCTTGTCGGCCATGGCACCAAACACCACATGGGTGGTGGGATAAAAACCCATCGCATCTAAGTTCTCGGTCAACGCAGCCACAGCGTGCGCGTTGTGCGCCACATCCAACACCAAAGCAGGCTGACCCGGAATGATTTGGAAGCGCCCTGGCAGCTCCGCCATCGCCAGCCCATTGCGAATGGCTTGTGCAGTCACAGGCATCTCGCTGCGCAAGGCTTCAAGCGCTGCCAGCACACCACTGGCGTTGACCAACTGATTCGCCCCACGCAACGCGGGGTAAGCCAAACCGCTGTAGCGACGGCCCCGCCCTGCCCAACCCCACTGCTGCTTGTCGCCGGTGAAGTTGAAGTCACGGCCAAACAGCCACAGGTCAGCGCCAATTTCTGTCGCGTGGTCAATCACGCTTTGTGGTGGCACAGGATCGCTCACGATCACAGGACGGCCGGTGCGCATGATGCCCGCCTTCTCGCGGCCAATGGTTTCGCGGTCTGGGCCTAAAAAATCCATGTGGTCCAAGTCCACGCTGGTGATGATGGCGCACGTCGGCTCAATCACATTGACCGCATCCAAGCGCCCCCCTAAGCCCACCTCCAGGATGACCACATCCAAACGCGACGAAGCCATCAAACTCAAAATAGCCAAGGTGGTGAACTCGAAGTAAGTGAGCGACACCTCCCCCCCTTGTGTACGAGCCGCCTCAACGCGTACAAAGTGCGGTAACAGATCATCCGCTTGCACCATCTCTCCGTGCAAGCGACAACGCTCTTGAAAATGAACAAGATGCGGCGAGGTATACACACCAGGGCGGTAGCCCGCCTCCAGCAAACACGCTTCCAACATAGCGCAGGTCGAGCCCTTGCCGTTCGTACCTGCCACGGTGATGACAGGGCAATCAAACTTCAGGTCCATGCGCACGGCGACAGTGCGCACGCGCTCTAAGCCCATGTCAATGTTTTGAGGATGTAAACGCTCGCCATGCGCGAGCCAACTGGCTAGTGAATTCATCTTTAGATTGTCGCCCACACCCAAGGACTTCTCCATTTGCGGCATGATTCACCCCATGAGCAAAACAACCATCACCGTTTACGGCATCCCCAACTGCGACAGCGTTAAAAAAGCCCGTGTGTGGCTCACCGATCATGGCGTTGACTACGTATTCCACGATTTCAAAAAACAAGGCATTCCATCCGAAGCACTGGACTTGTGGCTGACACAAGTCGGCTGGGAGGCCCTGGTCAACCGCAAAGGCACCACATGGCGCAAACTTGATGCAGCCTTGCAAATGGGTGCCACAGATAACACCTCAGCGTGCGCCTTGATACTGGCACACGCCAGCGTCATCAAACGTCCGGTGGTCGTTCAAGGCCAAACTGTCATCGTGGGCGTCAACCCACAAGCATGGGCTCGCGTTGTAGGCTGAGCGTTTGCACATTCAAGTTTTACCAGCGCTTTACAGACCCTGCGTAGTCCAAGCACTACACTCCTGCCAAGTTAAAAAAGAGATTCACTATGAAAAATACATCCATTCAAAAGACCTGCATCGTCGGTTTGATCGCCGTGTTGGGCACCTTTGCAGTGCAAGCCCAAGAGGTAGGCAAAGTCATCTCTAGCACACCCATCATTCAACAAGTAGCTGTGCCCCGTCAGGTGTGCAACAACCAACAAGTCGTCATCGATGGGCAAAAATCTGGGGCTGGCGCTGCGATGGGCGCCATCGCTGGTGGTGCCATTGGCAACCAAATTGGCAACGGTTCAGGCCGGGCCTTGGCCACCATGGCTGGTATCTTTGGTGGCGCCATCATGGGCGACAAGATCGAAGGCCCCAGCGCCCCCGAAGTGCGCCACGTCCAAAATTGCAGCCAACAAATGTTCTATGAGAACCGCACCATGGCTTACAACGTGGTGTACGAATACGCGGGCAAGCAATACACCGTGCAAATGCCACAAGACCCAGGCCCTACCGTGCGTCTGCAAATCACGCCCATGGCACCAGCCCCAGCCAACGCTGGCTACGGCGTGCCACCTGCTGGCTCTGCCCCTCGCTACTAAATTCTCATCTTCGCCCCACGCTGGGAGCGTTGATCACAAGCAAAAGCCGCATTAAGCGGCTTTTGTCGTTTTGGGTCACCTAAAATCTATGGTTTTGCAATTCATACCGAGCGCACACCATGACCACAGAAAAAATCGACAGCGTCAGCATCACCACCCAAGCCAATGTGTTTTTTGACGGCAAGTGCATCAGCCACGCCATCACCACAGCCAATGGCACCAAACTGTCGGTCGGCGTCATCTTGCCCGCCACCCTCACCTTCAACACCGCCGCCCCCGAAGTGATGGAGTGCGTGGCTGGTTTTTGTGAATACAAGCTCGACGGCAGCCACGACTGGGTCAAGTCCAGCGCTGGCGAAAAGTTCAACGTACCCGGCAACTCGAAGTTCGAGATTCGGATTCCCGAAGGAAGCGAGCCCTACCACTACATCTGCCACTTCGGTTAATCGACGGCCGATCGGAATACCATGAGCACCATCCTGCAACACCTCCCCAAAGGCCAAAAAGTCGGCATCGCCTTCTCCGGCGGCCTCGACACCTCCGCGGCCCTGCTGTGGATGAAGCAAAAAGGCGCAGTGCCCTACGCCTACACCGCCAACCTCGGCCAGCCCGACGAGTCGGACTACAACGAAATCCCACGCAAAGCGATGGAATACGGCGCCGAAAAAGCCCGCCTCATCGACTGCCGCAAACAACTCGCCGTTGAGGGCATTGCCGCCATTCAATGCGGCGCGTTCCACATCAGCACGGGCGGCATCACCTACTTCAACACCACGCCTTTGGGCCGTGCCGTCACCGGCACCATGCTCGTGGCGGCGATGAAGGAAGACGACGTCAACATCTGGGGCGATGGCTCCACCTTCAAAGGCAACGACATCGAGCGCTTCTACCGCTACGGTTTGTTGACCAACCCCAGCCTCAAAATCTACAAGCCTTGGCTAGACCAACTGTTCATCGACGAACTCGGTGGCCGCGCTGAGATGAGCGCCTTCATGACTGCCAATGGGTTTGGCTACAAGATGAGCGCCGAAAAAGCCTACAGCACCGACAGCAACATGCTGGGCGCGACCCACGAAGCCAAAGACCTCGAGAGCTTGGCCAGTGGCATGAAGATCGTCAACCCGATCATGGGCGTGCCCTTCTGGCGCGACGACTGCGTGGTCAAAGCCGAAGAAATCAGCATTCGTTTTGAAGAAGGACAACCTGTGGCCTTGAACGGCGTGGAATACGCAGACCCCGTCGAGTTGTTCTTGAAAGCCAACGAAATCGGTGGCCGTCACGGTTTGGGCATGAGCGACCAGATCGAGAACCGCATCATCGAAGCCAAGAGCCGTGGCATCTACGAAGCCCCGGGCATGGCGCTGTTGCACATCGCTTACGAGCGCTTGGTCACGGGTATCCACAACGAAGACACCATCGAGCAATACCGCATCAACGGCCTGCGCTTGGGCCGCTTGTTGTACCAAGGCCGCTGGTTTGACCCCCAGTCCATCATGCTGCGCGAAACCGCCCAGCGCTGGGTGGCACGTGCCGTGACTGGCACCGTGACCCTTGAGCTGCGCCGTGGCAACGACTACAGCATCTTGAACACCGAAAGCCCTAACCTCACCTACGCTCCTGAGCGTTTGAGCATGGAAAAAGTGGAAGACGCGCCGTTCAGCCCGCTCGACCGCATTGGCCAACTGACCATGCGCAACCTAGACATCGTGGACACACGCGCCAAGCTGGGGCTGTACGCACACACCGGCTTGCTGTCGTTGGGCGAAGGTCCGGACATGATCAAACTCGAAGGCGGGTCTAAGAAGTAAACACTTCTTAGCCACGTGCCTTCGGTGTGTTTGTTGGGTGACTTAAACCACCACAGGCTCCGGCTCCAACCGAATCCCAAACCGCGCATACACACTGGTCTGAATGGCTTTGGCCAGCGTCATCACCTCGCCGCCCGTGCAAGGGTGTTCTTTGCCGCCCACGTTGACCAACACCAAGGCTTGCTTGTCGTACACGCCGGCATTGCCCACGGTTTTACCTTTCCAGCCGCAGGCGTCAATCAGCCAGCCTGCTGCGAGTTTGATGCGGCCATCGTCCAAGAGGTAGTGCACGACTTTGGGCTCACGCGCGATGATGTCGTCACACTGGTCTTGGGTGACGGTGGGGTTTTTAAAAAAGCTGCCTGCGTTGCCAATGACGGCAGGGTCTGGCAGTTTGGCGCGGCGAATCGCGCACACCCATTCAAAAATTTGCTGAGCCGTGGGTTGGCTGATGCCTGTCTCGGCCATTTTGCGTTCGAGGTCGAGGTAGCCCAGCACGGGCTGCCAGTCTTTGCGCAGCAAAAATCGCACATGGGTAATGAGCGCTTTACCCGCCAAGCCCAAACCATTTGGGCCACTGCTCTCGTGCTTGAACACCGAGTCGCGGTAGCCAAAGGCGCATTGCGCGGCATCTAGGCTGAAGGCTTGGCCCGTGGTCAGATCCATCGCGTCCAGCGAGTGAAAGCGGTCTTGCAACTCCACGCCATAGGCACCAATGTTTTGCACGGGCGAGGCACCCACGCTGCCCGGAATCAGCGCCATGTTCTCCAAGCCGGGCCAGCCCTTGTCCAACGTCCAGCGCACCAACTCGTGCCAGTTTTCACCCGCAGCGGCCTCGACCACCCAGGCCTTGTCGGTTTCCTCCACCAAGCGCATGCCTTTGATTTCCACCTTGAGCACCAAAGGCTTCACGTCGCCCGTCAACACAATGTTGCTGCCACCACCCAGCACAAACTTCGGTGCTTCGCGCAAGGCTGCATCGGCCAACACAGCCTGCACATCGGCCTCGGTGTGGATGCGCACCAGTTGCAGCGCTTTGGCCGAAATGCCAAAACTGTTGTGCGCTTGAAGAGGGGTGTTGGGTTCCACTAACATAGGGCGATTGTCTCATTCTGATTTTGAAAGCGGCCTGCCATGCCTTCTTTTGACACCGTCCTCGAACCCAATTTGGTCGAAGTGAAAAATGCTGTGGAAAACACGGCTAAAGAAATCGCCACCCGCTTTGACTTCAAAGGCACCTCTGCCGCCGTTGAACTCAAAGACAAAGAGATCACCATGTTTGGCGATGCCGACTTTCAGTTGGTGCAAGTCGAAGACGTGCTGCGCAACAAGCTGGCCAAGCGCGAAGTCGATGTGCGCTTCCTCGACAAAGGCGATGTGCAAAAAGTTGGCGGCGACAAGGTCAAGCAAGTCATCAAAATCCGCAACGGCATTGAAACCGAAGTGTCCAAAAAGATTCAACGCCTGCTCAAAGACAGCAAGATCAAAGTGCAAGCCGCCATCCAAGGCGATGCGGTGCGCGTCAGCGGCACCAAGCGCGACGACTTGCAAGCGGCCATGGCTTTGATTCGCAAAGACATGACCGACTTACCTTTGTCGTTCAGCAACTTCCGCGATTAACTGGCGTCTTTCTTCCCGCCAATCTTCGACTCTTGCCCAGACACCAGCCGCACGATGTTGTCTTTGTGGCGCATCAGCAGCAAGGCACTCATCACCGTCACAGCCAGCAACTCGGCCTCACTGGTTTGCCATGCCAGCTTGTCGCCAAAGACATAGTAAGCCGGTGCAAACACCGAGGCAGCCAAGGCCGCCAGTGAGGAATAGCGAAAGAAGAACGCCACGATCAACCAAGTGCCGATGGTCGCTACGCCCAACAAAGGCTCGACCCCGAACAAAATGCCTGCCGCAGTGGCCACACCTTTGCCGCCTTTGAAGCCAAAGAACACAGGCCACAAATGTCCCATGAAGGCCGCGATGGCCACCAAGCCCACCGCACGGTCATCCAAGCCAACCGCGGGGCCAAACACCTTGACCAGTAACACTGGGAAGTAGCCTTTGAGTGCATCCAACAACAAGGTGGCCGCCGCAGCTGCCTTGCTGCCCGAGCGCAGCACATTGGTGGCCCCTGGGTTTTGACTGCCGTAGGTGCGTGGATCGTCCAAGCCCATCAAACGACTCACGATGACCGCGAAAGACAAAGAGCCCACCACATACGCGCCCAAAGTGAGCGCCACAACTATCGAAGAATCAGCAAACATTTATTTTTTCCTTTTTACTGAGCAGGATCGCGCAGGTCCCAACGAATGGCATCGATGGCGGCCAAGAGCTCTGGCGACAAGGTAGTTCCCCACGCATCCAAATCAGCATCGAGTTGCGCCAGCGAGGTCACGCCAATGATGGTGCTGGTCACTTGCCACTTGGTGTAGCAAAACGCCAACGCCATTTGCGGCGGAGTCATGCCGTTTTCCAACGCCAACGCGTTATAGCGGCGTGCAGCGGCCAAAGATTCAGGACGGCCCCAGCGTTGCTTGCGCATGGTCTCGTACTTCGTCATGCGACCATCTTTCGGGGCCCCTTCGCCCAATAAACCGCAGTCGTCGTACTTGCCTGTCAGCAAGCCAAAACCCAAAGGCGAATAGGCCAAGAGAGCGACATTCAAACGGTGGCAAGTTTCGTCCAACCCGTTTTCATAGGTGCGGTTAATCAGGCAATACGGGTTTTGCACAGATACCACGCGCGGCAGACCGTGTTGTTCGGCCAAGCGCACAAACTCATGCACCCCATAAGGCGTTTCATTGGACAGCCCGATGTGGCGTACCTTGCCCGCTTTGACCAACGTTGCCAACGCGTCCAACTGCGCATGGATATTGGTTTTGGAACTTTCTTTTTCAGGGTCGTAATACACAGCGCCGAATGCAGGGACATGGCGTTCGGGCCAGTGAATTTGGTAGAGATCAATCACATCGGTTTGCAAGCGACGCAAACTACCTTCACACGACGTGAGGATGTCTTGCGCCGAAAGACCTTGGCTGTCACGAATCCAAGGCATGCCACGCGAGGGCCCAGCCACTTTGGTGGCCAACACCAACTTTTGACGGGCACTGGGGTTTTTGGCAAACCAGTTGCCAAGGATGGTCTCGGTGTGACCACACGTCTCGGCCTTGGGCGGTACCGAATACATCTCGGCGGTGTCGATGAAGTTCACACCACGCGCCAGCGAGTGATCGAGGATGGCGTGTGCGTCGGTTTCGTTGACTTGCTCGCCAAAGGTCATGGTGCCTAAGCAAATTGGCGTGACGTGCAAATCGCTGGTACCCAGCTGAACAAGAGGAAATGTCATGTGTCTACTCACGGATGGAAGGCTGATAAAACCCGACAAGTCTAAAGCCTGCCCCACCTTGATTTGATTTTTTCATTTGATTTTGGCGCGTTCCTCTTCTTGCAAGCGCAGCACACGGCGTTGCACCTTGCCTGTGGTGGTCATGGGCAACTCAGGGGTGAATTCAATTTCTTTGGGGTATTCGTAAGGGGCGAGCTTGCCACGCACATGCGCTTGCAGCTCAGCCACCAAGGCATTGCTGGCTTCAAAGCCTGGGGCTAACACCACATAGGCCTTCACCAACGCGCCGCGCTCGGCATCAGGCTTGGGCACCACAGCCGCATTGGCTACCGCAGGGTGTTTGACCAAGCAGTTTTCAATCTCACTCGGCCCGATGCGGTAACCCGCCGCTTTGAACACATCGTCAGCACGGCCTTGGTACCAAAGGTAGCCGTCTTCATCGCGCACGGCCATGTCTCCGGTGCGGCACCAGTCACCCGTGAATTTGCCTTGGGTAGACCTGTCGTTTTTCCAATAACCCAAAAAGAAAATCGGGTCTGGCTCGCCGTGTTGGTTGAAGCGGTTGAGCGCCACATCGCCCAGCACGCCCACGGGACACTCGTGGCCGTCTTCATCAATCACCGCCACACGGTGGCCGGGATAGCCCTTGCCCATGCTGCCAGGTTTGGCAGGCCAACCGACATTCACGCGGTGTGCCGTCAAACGGGTGCGGGGCTGTGATACGTCGCTGGGTGTTGCCTGCGAGGCCCATTCCATCGCGCAGTTGCCGACGATGTAGTTGATCTCCGTTTGACCAAACATTTCATTGACCGTCACACCGAGCTGCGCTTGGCAATAGCCAAACACTGCATCACCCACGGCCTCGCCCGCACTCATGATGGCTTGCAGCTTGAGCTTGAATTGACGGCTGGGTTGGGGGTAGGCCTTCATCATGGCCTTCAAGGCGGTGGGGAACAAAAAGGTGTGTGTCACACCGTGTTGCTGCATCAAGGTGAACGCCAATTCAGGGCTGAAGCGCCCATTCCACGCCACGATGGGGCGCCCAAAGTACAGCGTGGGCAGCAAGGCGTCCATCAAGCCGCCCGTCCACGCCCAATCAGCGGGGGACCAAAACACGGCTGAGCTACCTGTCGGTAGCTGCGAGGGCTGGGTTGCGCTGGCACGGTTCGCGCCATCCCCCACGGTTGCAAAGCCAAACCAATTTTGACTGCACACAAAGCCGGTCAAGTTGCCCATCAAGGCACGGTGTGGGATCAAGGCACCTTTGGGTGGGCCGGTGGTGCCACTGGTGTAAATCAGCACCGCGCCCTCTTGCGCCTTGGTTTGCACAGCCACAAAGCTGCGGTGCTGTGCAGCGATGGCGCTGGCGTAATCAACATCCACTTGCCGCATGTCAGCGGCATCGCGCACATCAACGCCCACCACCGCCCGCAACGCAGGGCACTGCGGGCGCACGGCCAACACATGACGGGCAGACGAGGCATCCACAATCGCCACCACGGCCTCGCTGTCTTGCAAGCGGTACTCCAAGGCCTCGGGGCCAAACAACTGCGACAAAGGCATGGCTACCGCCCCCATTTGCATGACGGCAATGTAGGCCACGGCAGTCTCCAAGCGTTGCGGCAACACAATGGCCACGCGGTCGCCACGCTGCACACCCAAACCTGTCAAGACATGGCTCAGTGCATCGGCGTCTGTTTGCAACTGCGCATAGCTATAGCCGTGTGGGGGCATGGGCTGCCCTTGTGCATCGGCGGCTTGGTGCTCGACGATGGCCAGCCGCTGGTGTGCGTTGGCTTGCACGGCCCAACGGCGGCTACACACCTCGGCCATGTTGAAGTACTCGGGCACAGACCAACCAAAGTCACGCTGCATGGCGTGATAAAAATCATGCGACTGTGAAGGCCGCACGGCATGCGGCGTTGAATGAGCGGTGCGATGCGTAAAAGCGTGGGCCATGTCTCGTGTCCTTATGATGCGTTCAATGTACTCAATTCAAAAGCATTCACACAGCGAATTTATCCCTATCCGTCACCTGCGTTACCACGTCCGTCAATGGGGCACGCTCTCTCCCGACACAACACCACTGGTCATGGTCCATGGCTGGATGGATGTGGCGGCCTCGTTCCAGTTCGTGGTGGATGCACTGCAAAACAACCATTGGGTGATCGCCCCTGATTGGCGCGGCTTTGGGCTGACAGAGACACCCCACACCGACAACTTCTGGTTCCCAGACTATCTGGCCGACTTAGACCAACTGCTGGACCACTACGTGGGTGCGCGCCCTGTCCACCTGCTGGGCCACAGCATGGGTGGCCATGTGGCCACCCTCTATGCAGGCGTGCGGCCTGAGCGAGTGAAGAAACTCATCAACCTCGAAGGCTTTGGTATGCCCGCCACCAGACCCAGCCAAGCCCCCACACGCTTGGCCAAATGGATGGACGAAGTCAAAGCACAGACACGTGGTGAGATGTACCTCAAGCCCTATGTCAGCCTAGAGGCCGTCGCACAACGCCTCATCAAAACCAACCCCCGCTTGGGCACGGACAAAGCCCATTGGCTAGCGCAACACTGGGCGCGCGCCAACGACCAAGGCGAATGGCGCATCTTGGGCCATGCGGCACACAAAGTGGTGAATGCCCAACTGTTCAAAACCGATGAAACCCAAGCCATTTACGAACGCATCACCGCCCCCACGCTGTGCGTGGTGGCTAGCAGCGACAGCATGCAGTCATGGTGGAAAGACAGCTACACACAGGCCGAGTTCATGCAGCGCATTGCCGCCATCCCCCACCTCACCCACGCCGTCATAGACGACGCAGGCCACATGCTGCACCACGACCAGCCAGAAGCATTGGCACGTTGGGTGGAGCGTTTTCTCAAGGCATGAGACGAACGAAAGCAGATACGATTCTGTTCTTAGAAACTAAATTCAACCGATGTTTTTCCAACACAAACTGCGTACGCTGCTACTGTCTCTTATGTTTGCTGGCGTTTGGGGGGCAACATCGGTACAAGCGGCTGACAGCAACCTTTACGACCTGCAGCCTTGCCCAGACAGCTTGGCGGTTGAAGGCGGTGCGCAACCCGCCAAAAAGTGGGACCTCACCCTCTCCCCCTACACCCACCACTGGCATTACAGCCCGGAACACAAGCAAGTCATGTTGGGCGCTTTGGACAGCCATGTCAGCGGCGGTCGTTTCTGTGGCATGGCCTTGTTCACCAACTCATTCGGTCAAGGCTCGACCTACGTCTATGTCGGCCAACAGTGGGATGGCATTTGGGGTAACCCAAAACTCTTCACCAAAGTGTCTGCGGGTCTTTTGTACGGCTATCGCGGCGAATACAAAGACAAGATTCCATTCAACCAAATGGGCATTGCACCTGCCATCATTCCGTCGCTGGGTTACACCATCACCCCCAACGACTCGGCACAGGTCTTTTTGCTCGGCAATGCTGGGCTTTTGTTCGCCTACGCACGCAACTTCTGAGAACGGGTCTGAACGTGAGAAAATCTGCGGTTTCCTCTAGACACATAAAGAAGACCGCATCATGGAAGCAGAACGCATCAACCTCATTGGATCTACCCTCGCCGACCTGAGCGTGCGCACGGTAGATCTGCGGAGGTATCTTTGACTACGATGCCAAAGCTGAACGCCTTCGCACCGTTAATGCGTCTCTAGAAGACCCCACCATTTGGAACGACCCCAAAAAAGCACAAGAGCTGGGTCGTGAGAAAAAAGCCCTCGACGGCGTGGTCGTCACCCTCACCCGCCTGACCCAAGAGCTGGAAGACAACGCCGAGTTGTTTGAAATGAGCAAAGCCGACAACGACGAAGACGGCTTGCTGACCATCGAAGCCGACACCCAAGGCTTGGTCAAAACCATCGAAGAGCTCGAATTCCGCCGCATGTTCAGCAACGAGGCCGACCCACTGAATTGTTTTTTGGACATCCAAGCTGGCGCAGGCGGCACAGAGGCCTGCGACTGGGCCAGCATGTTGCTGCGCCAATACCTGAAATACGCCGAACGCAAAGGCTTCAAAACCACGGTGGAAGACGAGTCACCTGGCGACGTGGCAGGCATCAAGGGCGCCACCATCAAGATCGAAGGCGAATACGCGTTTGGTTTGCTGCGCACCGAAACCGGCGTGCACCGTTTGGTGCGCAAGTCGCCTTTTGACAGCTCGGGCGGTCGCCACACCTCGTTTGCCTCGGTGTTTGTGTACCCCGAAATTGATGACTCCATCGAGATTGACATCAACCCATCGGATGTGCGCACCGACACCTACCGTGCCTCGGGCGCGGGGGGGCAACACATCAACAAGACCGACTCGGCCGTGCGTTTGACCCACCTCCCCACAGGCATCGTGGTGCAGTGTCAAGACGGCCGCAGCCAACACAGCAACCGCGACGTGGCGTGGAAGCGCCTGCGCTCACGCTTGTATGACTTCGAGATGCGCAAGCGCCAAGAAGAGCAACAAAAACTCGAAGACACCAAGACCGATGTGGGCTGGGGTCACCAAATTCGCAGCTACGTGCTGGACAACAGCCGCATCAAAGACTTGCGCACCAACGTTGAAGTCTCGGCCACACAAAAAGTCTTGGATGGCGACCTCGATGCGTTCATCGAAGCGTCACTCAAGCAAGGAATTTGAGGTTATTTATGCACCGTGAAGGCACAGCCCCATTGATTCAACGCGCAGACTACACAGCGCCCGCGTTTTGGATTGACACCGTCGATCTGACGTTTGATTTAGACCCCGCCAAGACCCGCGTGCTCAACCACATGCGTGTGCGCCGCAACCCCGACGTGGCGGCTCAGCCTCTGCGCTTGGATGGCGACGAACTCAACTTGGCACGCGTCTTGGTCAACGGCCAAGGCACCTCGTTCAAGATGGACGGCAGCCAGTTGGTGCTGGAAAACTTGCCCGAAGGCCACGCGCCTTTCACGCTGGAAATCTTCACCACCTGCTTGCCTGCCAAGAACACCATGCTCTCGGGCTTGTACGTCAGCAACGACTCGTTCTTCACTCAGTGTGAGGCCGAGGGCTTTCGACGCATCACGTATTTCTTGGACCGCCCCGATGTGATGTCTCACTACAGCGTCACCCTGCGGGCTGACAAAAAAGCCTTCCCCGTGCTGCTGAGCAACGGCAACTTGATGGACGAAGGTTTGCTCGAAGACGGCCGCCACTTCGCCCGCTGGGTCGATCCTCACAAAAAGCCTTGCTACTTGTTTGCCTTGGTCGCAGGCCAGTTTGTCTGCCGCGAACAGCGTGTCAAAGCGCCATCGGGCAAAGAACATGTGCTGCAAGTGTTTGTGCGTTCGGGCGATTTGGACAAAACCGAACACGCCATGAACTCGCTCATGGCCAGCATCAAGTGGGACGAACAGCGCTTTAACTTGAGCCTCGACCTCGAGCGCTTCATGATCGTCGCCACCAGCGACTTCAACATGGGCGCGATGGAGAACAAGGGCCTCAACATCTTCAACACCAAGTTTGTGCTGGCCAACTCGGCCACCGCCACCGACATGGACTACGCCAACATCGAAAGCGTGGTCGGCCACGAGTACTTCCACAACTGGACTGGCAACCGCGTGACTTGCCGCGACTGGTTCCAGCTTTCGCTCAAAGAAGGCCTCACCGTTTTCCGCGACCAAGAGTTCAGTCAAGACTTGGCCGCCGAAGCATTGAAAGCCAATTCACATGGCAACACCGCGCACAATGACTTTGTTGCGGCCTCAGCCAAAGCCGTCAAACGCATCGAAGACGTGCGCTTGCTGCGCACCGCGCAGTTCCCAGAAGACGCAGGCCCCATGGCTCACCCCGTGCGTCCTGACAGCTATGTCGAGATCAACAACTTCTACACCGTCACGATTTACGAAAAAGGCGCTGAGGTAGTGCGCATGATGCAAACCTTGACGTCTCGTGAAGGCTTCGCCAAAGGCATGTCGCTGTACTTCGAGCGCCACGATGGTCAAGCCGTGACGTGCGACGACTTTGCCCAAGCGATTGCCGATGCCAACCCCGGCTCTGCGCTCGCCACGCACTTGACACAGTTCAAGCGCTGGTACGCACAGGCGGGCACACCCCGTGTGCAAGCCGCTGGCAGTTACAACGCCGACACACGCAGCTACACACTGAACCTGAGCCAAAGCTGCCCACCCGGTCCCGGCCAAGACCACAAAGAGCCTTTTGTCATTCCCGTGCAATTTGGCTTGCTGGGTGCTGATGGCCGTGAGGTCTTGCCCAGCCAACTGCTCGTACTTACCGAAGCCACTCAAAGCTTTGAGTTCAAAGACTTGTCGTTGCAAGCGGGTGAAGAACCCGTGCCGTCCATCTTGCGTGGTTTCAGCGCACCGGTGATGCTGGAGAAAGACTTCACGCCCACGCAACTGCTCACGCTCCTCGCGCACGACACCGACCCATTCAACCAATGGGAAGCGGTACAACGCCTGTGTCTGAACGCAGCACTCACTGCTGTGGCTGCCAGCGAGGGACCTACCCACGTGTTGGATGCCGCGTTGATGCAAGCCCTGCGCACCGTGCTGCGCAACCCAGCTTTAGACGCCGCGTTCAAAGACTTGGTACTCACACTGCCCTCTGAAACCTACATCGCCGAACAACTCGATGTGGTCGACCCACAACGCATCCACGCCGTGCGCGAAACCATGCGCGCGCAGCTCGCCCGCGAGTTGCACGACGACTGGGCTTGGGCTTTTGAAGCGCATAGTGAGAACGGCGCTTTCAGCCCCGACCCCGTGTCAAGTGGTCGCCGCGCCTTGAGCGGCATGGCCCTCGCCATGTTGTGCTTGGACGCACGCACCACCGGTGACGTGGTGTGGCCTGAGCGCACCTACCAGTGCTTCCAAGATGCCCACAACATGACCGACCGCTTCAATGCCTTGAGCGCACTGGTTCAAGCTGGGCACACCTTGGCGAGCGACGCGCTGCAACGCTTTTACAACTTGTTCTCACGCGAAGCCTTGGTGATGGACAAATGGTTTGCCCTGCAAGCAGGCAGCACCGACCGTGGTGGCAACGTATTGCCCTTGGTGCGCCACCTCATGCAGCACCCTGACTTCAACCTCAAGAATCCCAACCGCGCACGCAGCTTGATCTTCAGCTTTTGTAGTGCCAACCCCGGCGCCTTCCACCGCACCGATGCCGCAGGCTATGTGTTTTGGAGCGAACGCGTG
This sequence comes from Limnohabitans sp., assembly GCF_031538885.1. Lineage (GTDB taxonomy): Bacteria > Pseudomonadota > Gammaproteobacteria > Burkholderiales > Burkholderiaceae_C > Limnohabitans. The sequence goes on along the minus strand of NZ_JAVKLW010000053.1, from coordinate 51,991 downwards.
TTGGAGCTCGATGCCATCAACCCCCAAGTCGCCGCCCGTTTGGCACGCGCCTTAGACCGTTGGCGCAAACTGGCCGAGCCCTACCGCAGCGCTGCGCACGAAGCCATCCAACGCATCGCCGCCAAAACCGATTTAAGCAACGATGTGCGCGAAGTGGTCTCGCGCGCGCTCGCCAACTAAGGACTTGCCATGCCTGTTTCCCTCACCCGCTATCTGGTCGAACAACAACGTGCCAAAGGCCTCATCCCCTCTGAGCTGCGTTTGTTGCTCGAAGTCGTGGCACGTGCTTGCAAAAGCATCAGCCATGCCGTCAACAAAGGCGCTTTGGGCAGCGAACTCGGCGACGTCATGGGCTCGGCTAGCAGCGAAAACGTGCAAGGCGAAGTGCAAAAGAAACTCGACATCATCGCCAACGATGTGTTGATTGAAGCCAACGAATGGGGCGGTCACTTGGCTGCCATGGCGTCCGAAGAAATGGACAGCATCCACGTCGTGCCCAACCGCTACCCCCAAGGCGAATACCTGTTGATGTTTGACCCCCTCGATGGCTCTAGCAACATCGAAGTCAACGTCAGCATTGGCACCATCTTCAGCGTGCTCAAAAAAGTAGACCCCAGCAAAGGCGTGAGCGAGGAAGACTTCTTGCAACCTGGCACCCAGCAAGTGGCCGCAGGCTATTGCGTGTATGGTCCACAAACCACTTTGGTGTTGACCGTGGGGGACGGCGTGGCCATGTTCACCTTGGACCGCGAGCAAGGCTCTTTCGTGCTGACGCATGAAAACGTCAAAGTGCCTGCCGATACCCAAGAGTTCGCCATCAACATGAGCAACATGCGCCATTGGGACGAGCCTGTGAAGCGCTATATCGACGAGTGTTTGCAAGGTGTTGAAGGACCACGTGGCAAAAACTTCAACATGCGTTGGATTGCTTCGATGGTGGCCGATGTACACCGCATCCTCACACGCGGTGGCGTGTTCATGTACCCCTGGGACAAGCGCGAACCCGGCAAAGCTGGCAAGCTGCGCCTGATGTACGAGGCCAACCCCATGAGCTGGTTGATCGAGCAAGCCGGTGGCGCATCCACCAACGGACAGCAGCGCATCTTGGACATTCAACCCACCGAACTTCACCAACGTGTGAGCGTCATCTTAGGCTCGAAGAACGAAGTAGCCCGTGTGACGAGCTACCACGCTTTATAAAAAACCTTCTCTTGGGCTCTGGTGAGCTTGGCAAAGAATTCGTCATCAGCGCGAAGCGCTTGGGCTGCTACGTCGTGTCCTGCGAAAGCTATGCAGGTGCACCCGCCATGCAAGTGGCTGATGAATGCAGCGTGTTCAGCATGTTGAACGAAGCCGCGCTGCCAACCTGACCATGAACCGTGAACGCATCCGTGATGTGGCGGTGGGTCTAGGTGTGCGTACCGCCACGTTCAGCTATGCCAAATCTGCCGACGAGTTGTTGAGCCTCAAGCATTCACGCCAAAACCCGCATGCAGCGGCAAATCACCACCTGCCTGAATAGCCACCGCACAGTACTTGAACTCGGGGATTTTCCCGAACGGATCAAGCGCTGCATTGGTCATCAAATTGGCGGCAGCTTCGTAGTACGCAAACGGGACGAACACTGCGCCCTGGGGCGTTCCGTCGTCGCGACGCACATGCAAGGTCACATGACCACGACGCGAGGCGATGGTGATGACATCCCCTGCCCCCACCTTCAAGCGCTGCATGTCCGCACCACACATAGAGGCCGTTGCCATCGGCTCAATCGCATCGAGCACCGTGGCACGGCGCGTCATGCTGCCTGTGTGCCAGTGCTCAAGTTGACGACCTGTGATGAGCACAAAGGGATAGTCGCGGTCAGGACGCTCGTCTGCGGGAATGATGTCTGCGGGTACCAAATGCACACGACCATCGTCGGTGTCAAAGTGTGATGTGAAGACGGTGGGAGAACCTGGATCCACCTCACTCAAGCAAGGGTAGGTCACGCTGGATTCGCGCTGCAAACGCGCCCATGTGATGCCACTGATGACCGCATGCATGGCTAGGCGCATTTCTTCGTAGACCTCGGCCACGCCACAGTGTTCACCTTGGTAGCCAAACGCGAGGGCACGCCCGCCACCCGGCTGCCCCTGCGCAGGCGACAAGCCATGCAGCGGTGGTGCATGAGGGCCAATTCTTTGGGCAATTTTCTGAATGATCCACAAATCGGACTTGGCTTGACCGGGTGGGTCGATCGCTTGTTGGCCCAGCTGCACCATGCGGTCAGTATTGCTGACCGTGCCTGTTTTTTCAGGCCATGCGGTGGCAGGCAGCACCACGTCGGCGAGCCAAGCGGTTTCGGTCATGAAGATGTCTTGCACCACCAAATGCTCTAACGAGGCCAAGGCATGACGCGCATGGTTCAAATCAGGGTCGCTCATAGCGGGGTTCTCACCCATGATGTACATGCCGCGCACTTTGTGCGGGTCGCTGTCATCGGCCAAAGCTTTGTGCATGATCTCGACCACGGTGTAGCCAGGCTTGTCGTCCAACGGCATGTCCCAGAACTTTTCAAACCAATCGTGTGCGGCCTTGTTAGTGACGCGTTGGTAGTTGGGGTACATCATGGGAATGAGGCCTGCATCGCTGGCGCCCTGCACATTGTTTTGTCCGCGCAGTGGGTGCAAGCCAGAACCGGGCTTGCCGATTTGCCCTGTCACCGTCACCAACGCAATCAAACAACGGGCGTTGTCAGTGCCGTGGATGTGTTGGCTCACGCCCATGCCCCACAACACCATCGCCCCCTTGGATTTAGCGAACTCACGCGCCACTTCACGCAGGGTCTCAGCAGGGACACCACAAATCGGAGCCATTGCCTCGGGGCTGTAGCCTTGAACGTTTGCTTTCAAGGCCTCGTAGTTGTTGGCACGATGACGGATGAAGTCTTCATACGCCAAGCCTTCTTCAATCACGGTGTGAATGAGTGCATTGAGCATGGCCACATCGGTGTCAGGCTTGAACTGCAAAGTGCGCCACGCATGCTTGCCAATGTCGGTGATGCGCGGGTCGGCCAGCACAATCTTGGCACCGCGTTTGGCGGCGTTCTTCATCCATGTGGCGGCCACAGGGTGGTTGGCGGTCGGGTTAGAGCCGATGACGAAAATCAAGTTCGCATATGCCACGTCGTTGACTTGGTTACTCACCGCCGCCGAGCCTACGCCTTCGAGCAGTGCGGCCACGCTAGAGGCGTGGCACAGACGCGTGCAGTGGTCCACGTTGTTAGAGCCAAAGCCTGTGCGCACCAGTTTTTGGAACAAGTAGGCTTCTTCGTTGCTGCCTTTGGCTGAACCCAAACCCGCCAAGGCTTTGGTGCCATGGATGTCGCGCAAGTCTTTGAGCTTGCCAGCACCGAGCGCCAAGGCTTCTTCCCATGTCGCTTCACGGAAGACCTCTGACCAATCTGCGGCATCGCGGTTGAGCCGCCCGATAACCTCTGGGTCTTTGGGCACACCGGGCTTGCGAATCAAAGGCACGGTCAAACGCTGGGGGTTGTGGATGTAGTCGAAGCCAAAACGACCTTTCACACACAAGCGGCTGTGGTTGGCGGGGCCGTCGCGGCCCTCCACGCTGACAATGGTGTTGTCCTTCACGTGGTAGGTTAGCAAACAACCCACGCCGCAGAACGGACAGACGGAGTCCACTTTTTTGTCCACCACTTGTGAACCAATCTGTGTCTTGGGCATCAACGCGCCCGTGGGGCACGCTTGCACACATTCACCGCACGCCACGCACGAGCTGTGGCCCATCTCATCATCTAAGTCAAACACGATTTGGCTGTGCGCACCACGGTTGGCGTAGCCAATCACATCGTTGACTTGCTCTTCACGGCAGGCTCGCACACAACGGTTGCACTGAATACATGCATCCAAATTCACCGCCATGGCAGGGTGTGATACATCGCATGCGGGTTGTTCGCGTCGCAACGCACGCAGCTCTGGACGCACCGACACATTCAAACGCGAAGCCCAATCACTCAGCTCGCCATGCTCGCCCACACCCGCTGCGATGGGGGATGCGCCGGGCAACGATTTTGGCTCGCCGCATGAGGCGCCTAGCGTATCCCCCGTCGCAGCAGCGAGAGAGGGAGCAGCGTCATTCCACTTGTAGCCCACATCAGGCATGTCGGAGAGCAACATCTCCAACACCATCTTCTGGCTCTTCACCGCACGCTCGCTCACCAACACTTCAAGACCCGCTGTCGCCGTGCGGCAGCAGCTCGGTGCCAAGGTGCGTTCGCCTTTGATTTCCACCACACACGCGCGACAGTTGCCGTCTGGGCGCAAACCATCTTTGTAACAAAGGTGGGGAATGTCCACACCGTGACGCTGAGCCGCCTTCAAAATAGTTTCGCCCTCATAGGCATGGATGGTTTGTTGGTCAAGCGTGAACGCGACGGTTGGCGGTATCAAGTTTGTGGGTTGGGTCGAGGCGTTCACTTAAACGACCTCCTCTGGGAAGTACTTTTGCACACAACGCACAGGGTTGGGTGCAGCTTGACCCAAACCACAAATGGAGGCGTCGATCATCACTTGATTCAAGTCTTCCAACGTCGTGTTGTCCCACACCTTGGCCTGCATCAGTTGTGCAGCTTTCGCAGTGCCCACACGACACGGGGTGCATTGGCCACAGCTCTCGTGCGCAAAAAAATTCATCATGTTGACGGCCGCATCGCGCGCTGAATCGTGCTGGCTCAACACAATCACAGCGGCTGAACCAATGAAGCAGCCATAGGGTTGCAAGGTGTCAAAGTCCAAAGGAATGTCGTTCATGCGCGCGGGCAAGATGCCGCCCGAGGCTCCGCCGGGCAAATAGGCATAGAGCTCATGACCGTCACGCATGCCACCGCAATACTCGTCAATCAACTCTTGGATGGTGATGCCCGCAGGAGCCAGTTTGACCCCGGGTTGTTTGACGCGACCACTCACACTGAAACTGCGCAAACCTTTGCGTCCGTGTCGGCCAAAACCGCTAAACCAATCTGCGCCTTTTTGCACAATGTCGCGTACCCAATAGAGGGTTTCAAAGTTATGTTCCAAGGTAGGCCTGCCAAACAAACCCACTTGGGCAATGTAGGGCGGGCGCATGCGTGGCTCACCGCGTTTGCCTTCGATGCTTTCAATCATCGCGGACTCTTCACCGCAGATGTAGGCACCTGCACCGCGTCGCAACTCGATGTGTGGCAACGGGCAAGGTGGGTTGGCTTGTAAGTGAGCCAACGCTTGCGTGAGCAAGTCACGGCAGCCGTGGTACTCGTCACGCAAATAAATGTAAATGGCGTCGATGCCCACCACCTGCGCGGCCACCAGCATGCCTTCTAAAAAACGGTGTGGGTCACGCTCGAGGTAAGTGCGGTCTTTGAAGGTGCCGGGTTCGCCTTCGTCAATGTTGACGGCCATCAAACGTGGCGCGGGTTGTTCGCGCACGATGCGCCATTTGCGCCCTGCCGGAAAACCTGCGCCACCCAAGCCGCGCAAGCCAGAGTCTTCCATGGCCTTGAGCACTTGCTCCGTCTCTACTTTGCCTGCGTGCAAATCTGCAAGCAAGCGGTAGCCGCCGTCGGCCACATACGCATCCAAGTCCACATGCTCGGTCATGGCTTGATGGGTTTGCTTGGCATTCACTGCAGCCACCACCAACTCTGGTGTGGCATGTGGCACAGGGTTTTGATGCACCACGGCCACAGGCGCTTGCTCGCAACGGCCCACGCAGGGCGCAGAAATCACACGCACATCGGCATTGCCTAGCAAGGCGGGCAACTTCTCTATCAATTGTTTGGCACCTGACAGCTCACAGCTCAAACCATCGCACACACGCACGGTCAAACCGGGTGCGGCTTCATCGCCACGCACGACTTCGAAGTGATGATAGAACGTGGCCACTTCAAACACCTCCGCCATCGGCAGCTTCATCTCTTTGGCCAAGGCCACCAAGTGACGGTCATGCAAACAACGATAGGCATCGTTGAGTTTGTGTAAATGCTCAATCAGCAAATCACGGCGATGCGGGGCTTCGCCAATCAAGGCGAGCACCTTTTGCAATGACACATCATCGGCTTGTCGGCCTTTGAGCTGACCTTTACGACGAATTGTTTCGCGCAGTTGATCGACCGTGGCGACAACGACGCTGGGGGGAAAAGGACGGGAAGCTGAATGGTTCATGGGACAGAAAACAAGTATCAACAGATACGATACCCTGAAAATCCAAGGAACACCAAATGATGCACCTCAGCGACGGCATGCTGTCGTGACCTGCCCCCAATTCCCGTACCAATCTAAACTCCAGAAGTCCGAGGTTTGCAAGGTTAGCTGACTCCAGTTTCTTCCTTGCTGTCATTCATCGAATCGCGGGTGATCCGTCGATTCATCGTCATACCGCAAAACAAACGCGCTAGGTATGAAATGCGCAAACGATTGCTTATCACCCAGTCATGCATTTTGTATTATCTGAGTATTCCCCATCCAAGTTTCTCCATGCGACGCAAGCTCCCCTCCACCCAATCCCTCATCTGCTTTGAAGCCGCCGCTCGCCACACCAGCTTCACCAAAGCTGGACAAGAGCTCGCCTTGACGCAAGGTGCCGTCTCGCGCCAAGTGGCGGCGCTCGAGGACATGCTGGGCGTCACCTTATTCAAACGTGGGCAACATGGCATGCAACTCACAGCCGCGGGACAAGACTACGCACGGAAGGTGAATAAGCGCCTCGATGCCTTGGAGCGTGACACCCTCGATGTCATGGGCGCACAAGGCCAGAACGAAAGTCTGACACTGGCCGCTGTACCCACGCTGGCCTCGCGTTGGCTCATCCCTCGCTTGCCGTCCTTCACACAGGCTTTTCCGCAAAATCAAATTCACATTGAAACCCGCACACGACCCTTCATGTTCAGTGACTCAGGGATGGACGCGGCCTTGTATGCTGGCACGCCCGCTCAAGTGCTCCAGTGGGCAGGCACGCTGGCGACCAAACTGTTTAATGAAACAGTGATTCCCGTTTGCAGTCCTGCGCTGCTGAAAAAAAAACAACCCCTGACCCCGTCGCAACTGCTGCACATGCCCTTGTTGCAACAGTCCACCCGTCCCGAAGCTTGGCGACAGTGGTTTGAGGCACAAGGTGTCGATGCCCCCCGCGCTATGACCGGCCCACGGTATGAGCTTTTTTCCATGCAAGTCGCCGCCGCCCGCTGTGGCTTAGGCATCTCGCTCATTCCCACTTTGTTGATTTCAAATGAACTCACTAGTGGCGACTTGGTGGTGGCCTGCAACCGCCCTTTAACTGGCTTGCGGGCTTATTACTTGATAGAACCGCACATCGCGCCACCCCGCGAAATCTGGCGGCATTTCAAAGACTGGCTGATTCAACAAAAAGAAGCGGATTGCTGACGGTCACCGCCAGCGCACACCCCCTGATCTTAAGTGGACAAGGTCTCTGCGATGCGCTTGGCACACGCATTGGCTTGCGCTTCGTCGCGTGCCTCCACCATCACACGCACCAAAGGCTCGGTGCCGCTGGCACGAATCAACACACGGCCTGTGTCACCCAATTCGGCTTCAGCTTTTTGCACTTCTTCTTTCATGCACAAGTTGGACTGCCAATCTTGGCCGGGACGTAAGCGCACGTTGATAAGAGTTTGCGGAAACAGTGTGACGTCTTTGAGCAAGTCAGCCATGGCACGACCGCTGCGCACACAGGTTTGCAAAATCTGCAAGGCACTCACCAAACCATCGCCAGTGGTGTGCTTGTCTAAGGCTAGCAAGTGGCCGGAGCCCTCACCGCCCAAAATCCACTGGTGCTTGGCCAGTTCTTCGAGCACGTAGCGGTCCCCCACCCTGGCGCGCACAAACTGCACGCCACGTTTTTTCAACGCGACTTCGACGGCCATGTTGGTCATCAAGGTGCCCACCACGCCTGGCACGACTTCGTCGTTCGCCAAACGATCGTCGGCCATCAAGTAAAGCAGTTCGTCACCGTTGTAGAGACGCCCCTGTGCATCGACCATTTGCAAACGGTCCGCATCACCATCCAAGGCAATGCCAAAGTCCGCATGGTTGGCTTTGACGGCACGTACCAAGGCATCAGGATGGGTCGCGCCCACCTCATGGTTGATGTTCAATCCATCGGGACTGCAACCAATGGCAATCACATCAGCACCCAACTCGTGAAACACTTTGGGCGCGATGTGATACGCCGCACCGTGTGCAGCATCGACCACAATTTTCAAACCTTTGAGCGTGAGGTCGTTAGAGAACGTACTTTTGCAAAACTCAATGTAGCGACCTGCGGCATCGTCCAAGCGTTTGGTTTTACCGAGGTTCGCAGAGTCCACCCACACAGGCTGTTCATCCAAGACAGCTTCCACCGCCAGTTCCCATGCATCACTCAATTTATTGCCTTGGGCGCTGAAAAACTTGATGCCGTTGTCTGCAAACGGGTTATGACTAGCGCTGATAACCACGCCCAAGCTCGCACGCTGCGCACGCGTGAGGTAGGCCACCCCCGGTGTGGGCAATGGCCCCAGCAACACCACGTTCACACCCGCTGAGTTGAAGCCGGACTCTAAGGCTGACTCCAACATATAGCCTGAAATACGCGTGTCCTTGCCAATCAACACGGTCGGGTGCGCCTCAGTTTTTTTGAGTACACGGCCCACGGCATGCGCCAAGCGCAACACAAAATCTGGCGTGATGGGCGCTTGGCCCACCGTGCCACGAATGCCGTCTGTTCCAAAATATTTGCGCGTCATTGTCTGTTTTGCCTTGGTGTTATTTTTTTGATTGTCTATCGCTGTGCATACATTGTCTCAAACTCGTGCAGCCTGCCAAACTTTCAGCGCTTGCACCGTCTGCGCTACATCGTGCACACGCACCAAGTGTGCGCCGCGCTCCACCGCCAGCAGCGCAGCTGCCACGCTGGGCACCATGCGGTCAGCAACCTCACAACCAGTCACCGCGCCGAGAGACGATTTACGCGACCACCCCACCAGCAAGGGATAGCCCAAAGCGAGCAATGATTCTTGATGCGTCAACAACTCGAAGTTTTGCGCCACAGTTTTTCCAAAACCAACACCAGGATCGAGTGCGATGCGCTCATGCGCCACACCCAAGGCTTGCAAAGCTTGTGCCTGGTGCTTCAAGAAGGCAAGCACAGGTTGAATGGCTGTGCCATCCATCGGCAAAGTTTGCATGGTTTGAGGTTCGCCATGCATGTGCATCAAGCACACACCGCAACGGGCATGTGCCGCCACCACTTGCTGCGCACCTGCTTGGCGGAGTGCCCACACGTCGTTGATGATGTCCGCTCCTGCATCCAACACCGCTTGCATGAGCGCAGGTTTGTAAGTGTCAATCGAGATCGGCACATTCAAGCGCACCGCCTCGCGCACCACGGGTAAGACGCGGGCCAATTCGTCTTCGAGCGACACCGCAGGCGCACCAGGGCGAGTGGACTCCCCCCCGATGTCCAAGATCTGCGCGCCATCTTTGAGCAACTGTTCGCAGTGCGCCAAAGCTGCACGCGTCGTGGCATGTTGCCCACCATCCGAGAAGGAGTCTGGCGTGACATTGACGATGCCCATGACCTGTGGTTGCGACAGGTCCATGCGAAAGCGTGAGGTTTGCCAAAACATAAATGCTCCATGAAAAACGGGGCTTGCGCCCCGTCTTCGGTTTTAGCCAGCCACTTTATTAAGCGGCTGAGGGGGAAGGGTCTGGTTGCACCGCAGGGGTGCCTCCACCGCTGTCACCGCCAGAAGGGGTGCGTGGTGTCCAATCTTTGGGAGAACGTGGTTGACGGCCTTCCATGATGTCGTCGATTTGTTCTTTGTCGATGGTTTCCCATTCGAGCAAAGCTTTGGCCATGGTGTGCATCTTGTCGGCGTTGTCTTCAATCAAGCGACGGGCCAAGTCGTATTGCATGTCGATGATGCGACGCACTTCTACATCCACTTTTTGCATGGTGGCTTCCGACATGCTGGTGGTCTTTGTGACCGAGCGGCCCAAGAACACTTCACCTTCGTTTTCAGCGTACACCATAGGGCCTAAGGCTTCGGTCATTCCGTAACGCGTCACCATGTCACGGGCGATGGAAGTCGCACGCTCAAAGTCGTTGCTGGCACCCGTAGTCATTTGGTGCATGAACACTTCTTCAGCAATACGGCCGCCAAACAACATGCTGATTTGGTTGAGCATGTAGTCGCGGTCGTAGCTGTAGCGGTCTTTCTCAGGCAAGCTCATGGTCACGCCAAGGGCGCGACCACGCGGAATGATGGTGACCTTATGAACAGGGTCACACTTGGGCAAAAGCTTGCCAATCAGCGCGTGGCCAGACTCGTGGTACGCCGTGTTGCGACGCTCCTCTTCAGGCATCACCATGCTCTTGCGCTCGGGGCCCATCAAAATTTTGTCTTTGGCTTTTTCGAAATCGACCATCTCCACCACGCGGGCGTTGCGACGTGCGGCCATCAAAGCCGCCTCGTTGCACAAGTTAGCCAAGTCCGCACCACTCATGCCAGGTGTACCGCGTGCAATCACGCTGGGATTAACGTCTTGCCCAATCGGCACTTTGCGCATGTGCACATTCAAAATTTGTTCACGGCCACGGATGTCAGGCAAGGTCACATACACTTGACGGTCAAAGCGCCCAGGACGCAACAGCGCCGCATCCAAAATATCGGGGCGGTTGGTCGCAGCCACCACGATCACACCGAGGTTGGTTTCGAAGCCATCCATCTCGACCAACATTTGGTTCAAGGTTTGTTCACGTTCGTCGTTGCCGCCGCCCACACCGGCACCACGCTGGCGACCCACGGCATCAATCTCGTCAATGAAAACAATGCATGGAGCGTTCTTCTTGGCGTTTTCAAACATGTCGCGCACGCGGGCTGCCCCCACGCCGACAAACATCTCCACAAAGTCAGAACCAGAAATGCTGAAGAACGGCACTTTGGCTTCGCCGGCAATACCCTTGGCCAGCAATGTTTTACCAGTACCAGGAGGGCCGACCAACAACAAGCCGCGAGGGATACGCCCCCCCAGTTTTTGGAATCGCTGAGGGTCTTTCAAGAAGTCCACGACTTCTTTGACTTCTTCTTTTGCTTCATCGCAACCAGCCACGTCCGCAAAAGTGACTTGGTTGTTGTTCTCATCCAACATGCGCGCTTTGCTCTTGCCAAAGCTGAAAGCACCGCCTTTGCCACCGCCTTGCATCTGGCGCATGAAGTACACCCACACACCAATCAAGAGCAACATGGGGCCCCAGCTGATCAGCAAGGTCATGAGAAGTGATCCCTCTTCGCGAGGCTTGACGTCAAACTTCACACCATTGGCAATGAGGTCGCCCACCAAACCACGGTCAAGGTAAGTGGCCGTTGTGCGAATTTTGCGTTCATCGTTGGTGACCGCCGTGATTTCTGTGCCGCCTTGACCTTCTTGAATGGTCGCCGTTTTGATGCGTTTGGCACGAACTTCTTCAAGAAAGTCCGAATAGCCCAAATAACCAGAGCCTGCGCCTGGGCGTGTTTCAAACTGTTTGAACACGGTAAACATCACCAAAGCGATGACCAACCAAACAGCGACTTTTGAGAACCATTGATTGTTCAATGTGGGCTCCGAAATAAAAAGAGTACGAGATGTACTGAGATGGGCTTGATTTTAGGCGTTTCAAGTACCTGTGCCGCTTTATTCTTGGGCAGCGGCCTTATGAATCTCAAGGATTTACCGAAACGCGACTTTTCACGCCCATGCCAACCAAAAAGGTTTCACTTGATTTGTCGCGGCTCGCCTTTGGCTTGATGGGTTTGACCACGCGGAATGTCGTTTTGAAAAGATTCACCAAGTCGCTGTAGCCACTGCCATGAAACAGCTTGACCACCAAAGTGCCATCGTCTTTCAAATGCTTTTGCGCAAAGTCCACTGCCAACTCAATCAAATGCGCAATGCGCGTGGCATCGGTTGAGCCAATGCCAGACAAGTTGGGGGCCATGTCAGACACCACCACATCGACAACACGGCCTTGCAAGGCGGCTTCGAGTTGCGCCAAGACAGCCTCCTCACGAAAGTCGCCCTGGATGAAGGTGACATCCTCCACAGGCATCATGGGCAAAATGTCCAAGCCGATGATGGTGCCGTTCAACGTACCCGATGCCGCCCCTGTGGGCGACATGCGGCGACGCAAGTACTGACACCACGCACCCGGCGCACACCCCAAATCCACCACCACGTTGCCGGGCTTGATGAGGTTGAGCTGCTCGTCAATTTCTTTGAGCTTGTAGGCTGCACGTGCGCGATAGCCCTCTCGCTGTGCCAGCTTGACGTAGGTGTCGTTCACATGGTCGTTCAACCATGTTTTATTCACCTTTTTGCTTTTAGTTTTAGCTTTCAATTCAACCCTTTATACGTCCACCGCAGCGAGCGGGGATAATACCTGTATGTCTGCAATACAACTCACACCTGCTCAACGCAAAATTCACCGCGCCGAAGCGCACCATTTAGACCCTGTGGTCATGATCGGTAACGATGGTTTAACCCCCGCCGTCCTCAAAGAAGCCGAGATGGCGCTCAACGCACACGGCCTCATCAAAATCCGCGTGCTAGGCGACGACCGCCAAGCACGCGAAGCCATGTTTGTGGCTTTGGCCGATCAACTCAACGCCGCGCCCATTCAACACATTGGCAAGCTGTTTGTGCTGTGGCGTCCACGCGCTGAGAAAGAACGCACTGCCGACGAAGACCGCATGGCTGGTCCTCGCGATGTGAAGGTGCTCAAGTACAGCAGCCGTGGCGGTCAACGCCCAGAGGTCAAAACTTTGCGCGTCTTGGGCAACCAACGCCTCACATCGGGTGGTCAGGTCAAACGCGCCAAACCGAAAAAGATTTCGGTCAAAAAACGTACTTTGGGTTAATCGTTTTGCGCTGAGTCTGCTGACTCAGCAGGTTCGAACTTGACGGGGCACAAGGCCCAAAGCACCTTCGTAGCGCACAGCCACTGTGCCACATACAACGCAGACCCGAAGTTGTGCCACAACGCCATGTTGTCACGGGCCACGATGTGGGGCTTCACCACCATTTCAATCAACAACGCACACAACATGCCGCCAATCACCCAAGGTGAGGGGGTGTTGGTTGTGTCTCGGCTTTGACGCTGGGCCGCCAACAAAAGCAGCAAACCACAGACCAGCGACAACCAAGACTGCGCGGTGAACAACTTAGCCGCCATTTGTCCCGCAATAGCAGGGGTTTCAAGGTGCACAAACAACAGGGGCACCACCATGAACCCAACGCAACACAGGCTCCCCCACCACAGCGCCGCTAAAAAGACTTGTAGCCGCGCCATGTATGGCTTTAGAGGTAAGAGACTTTGACCACTTCGTAGTGCTTCACACCACCTGGGGCTTGCACTTCAGCGACATCGCCCTCTTCCTTGCCAATCAAGGCACGGGCAATCGGGCTGCTGATGTTGATGAGGCCGAGCTTCAAATCGGCTTCGTCTTCGCCCACGATTTGGTAAGTCACTTTGTCACCCGAGTCTTCGTCTTCCAATGCCACGGTCGCGCCAAACACCACACGACCACCTGCATCGAGCGATGTAGGGTCAATGACTTGGGCCACCGACAACTTACCTTCAATTTCTTGAATGCGGCCTTCAATGAAACCCTGACGGTCTTTGGCTGCATCGTATTCAGCGTTTTCACTCAAGTCGCCTTGGGCACGGGCTTCGGCAATCGCAGCAATGACGGAGGGACGCTCGATGGTTTTGAGTTTATGCAACTCATCCTTGAGCTTCTCTGCGCCACGCTTGGTGATGGGAACTGTACTCATCATGTGTCCTTCAGCCTTCTTAGTTAGCCGTCAACTGAGCGTGCATTTCCTGCACGGAAATGACATCCAATTTGTCCATGTACTTCATGCCTTCCACAGCCGCTTCTGCGCCTGCGATGGTGGTGAAGGTGGTCACACGGTTGAGCAATGCCGAGGTGCGAATGTGGCGGGAATCGGCAATCGCGTTGCGACGCTCTTCCACGGTGTTGATGACCAACACCACTTCGTTGTTTTTGATGGCATCTACGATGTGGGGACGGCCTTCTGTCACTTTGTTCACCACATCACAAGACACACAGGCCTCTTGAATCGCTGACGCGGTGCCTTTGGTGGCAATCAATTCAAAGCCCATGACGGCCAACTGACGCGCCACTTCAATGGCGCGTGGCTTGTCGTTGTTCTTCACCGAAATGAACACTTTGCCGGTGGATCGACCATCGGCATCACGTGGACGAGGCAATTTGGTGCCTGCGCCCAATTGGCTCTTCACAAAGGCTTCGCCAAATGTTTTGCCCACACCCATGACTTCGCCAGTGGACTTCATCTCTGGGCCAAGGATGGTGTCCACGCCAGGGAACTTCACGAAGGGGAACACCGCTTCTTTCACACTGAAATAAGGTGGCGTGACTTCTTGGGTGATGCCTTGTGAGGCGAGGGTTTGACCCGCCATACAACGTGCAGCAACCTTGGCCAATTGAATGCCCGTGGCTTTAGACACGTAAGGAACAGTGCGTGAGGCGCGTGGGTTGACTTCCAGCACATAGATGACGTCTTTGCCGTCCACGTGTTGAATCGCGAACTGCACATTCATCAAACCGACCACGTTCAACGCACCGGCCATCGCGGCAGATTGACGCTTGAGTTCAGCCACTGTTTCAGCGGACAAAGAGTAAGGCGGCAATGAGCAAGCCGAGTCACCGCTGTGCACGCCGGCTTGTTCGATGTGCTCCATCACGCCACCAATGAAGGTCTTGCCTTCGGGGTCACGCAGGCAATCCACATCACACTCAATCGCATCGTTCAAGAAACGGTCGAGCAACACAGGCGAGTCGTGCGACACCTTGACCGCTTCGCGCATGTAGCGCTCTAAGTCGCGTTGTTCGTGCACGATTTCCATGGCGCGGCCACCCAACACATAGCTGGGACGCACCACGAGGGGATAGCCCAAGGCGGCTGCTTTTTCCAAAGCTTCTGGTTCGGTACGGGCCGTGGCGTTCGGCGGTTGACGCAGGCCGAGGTTTTGCAACAACTTTTGGAAACGCTCACGGTCTTCGGCTGCATCAATCATGTCTGGGCTGGTGCCGATAATGGGCACGCCCGCCGCCTCCAAGCCGAGCGCCAACTTCAAAGGCGTTTGACCGCCGTATTGCACGATCACGCCCGTGGGCTTTTCTTTGGCGACGATCTCGAGCACGTCTTCGAGCGTCAAAGGCTCAAAGTACAAACGGTCCGAGGTGTCGTAGTCGGTGGACACGGTCTCTGGGTTGCAGTTGACCATGATGGTTTCATAGCCGTCTTCGCGCATGGCGAGTGCGGCGTGAACGCAGCAGTAGTCAAACTCAATGCCTTGGCCAATGCGATTAGGACCGCCGCCGAGCACCATGATTTTTTTGTTGTTCGTGGGGTCGGCCTCACATTCGCCGTTGCCCATGCCGAAAGCATCGCCGTTGCCTTCGTAGCAGGAGTACATGTAAGCGGTATCGGTCGAGAACTCGGCCGCACAGGTGTCCACGCGCTTGTAGACGGGGCGAATGTTGAGTTCATGGCGACGTGCGCGCACCACATGCTCGGTGGTCTTGAGCAACTTGGCCAAACGGCGGTCGGAGAAGCCCTTCTTTTTCAAAGCACGCAACTCATGGGCAGCGATGACGTCGAGTGAGGTGGTTTCGAGTTCCAGCTCAATCTTCACGATCTCTTCGATTTGCACCAAGAACCAAGGGTCGATCTTGGTCAGCGCACACACCTCGTCCACACTCAGGCCCATGGCGAAGGCATCGCCCACGTACCAAATGCGCTCGGGACCAGGCTCACCCAGTTCTTTTTCCAGCACTTCGCGGTCTTGGGTTTTTTCGTTCATGCCGTCCACGCCCACTTCCAAACCGCGCAAAGCTTTTTGGAAGGACTCTTGGAAAGTGCGGCCCATGGCCATCACCTCGCCCACCGATTTCATTTGGGTGGTCAAGCGGCTGTCAGCCGTTGGGAATTTTTCAAACGCGAAACGTGGAATCTTGGTGACGACGTAGTCAATCGAGGGTTCGAACGACGCAGGCGTTGCACCGCCCGTGATGTCGTTGCGCAGCTCGTCGAGGGTGTAACCCACCGCCAACTTGGCGGCGACTTTGGCAATCGGGAAACCCGTGGCTTTGGAAGCCAACGCAGATGAGCGCGACACGCGTGGATTCATCTCAATGACCACCATGCGGCCATCTTTGGGGTTGATGGAGAACTGCACGTTTGAGCCGCCTGTGTCCACACCGATTTCGCGCAACACCGCCAATGAGGCGTTACGCAAGATTTGGTACTCCTTGTCAGTCAAGGTTTGCGCAGGAGCCACGGTGATGGAGTCGCCCGTGTGCACGCCCATCGGGTCCAAGTTTTCGATCGAGCAAACGATGATGCAGTTGTCCGCCTTGTCGCGCACCACTTCCATCTCGTACTCTTTCCAGCCGAGCAAAGATTCTTCAATCAACAACTCGTTGGTGGGCGAAGCTTCCAAACCGCGCTTGCAGATGATTTCAAACTCTTCGGGGTTGTAGGCAATGCCGCCACCCGTGCCACCCAGCGTGAAGCTGGGGCGAATGACGGTGGGGAAGCCCAAACTTTTTTGCACATCCCAAGCCTCACCCATGCTGTGCGCAATGCCTGAACGCGCAGAACCCAAACCAATCTTGGTCATGGCGTCTTTGAACTTCAAGCGGTCTTCGGCTTTGTCGATGGCCTCAGGCGTGGCGCCAATCAGCTCCACCTTGTACTTGGCCAGCACGCCGTGGTGCCACAAGTCCAACGCACAATTGAGCGCAGTTTGGCCGCCCATCGTAGGCAAGATGGCGTCGGGACGCTCTTTGGCAATGATCCTCTCCACCGTTTGCCACGTGATGGGCTCGATGTAGGTGACGTCGGCCGTGGCAGGGTCGGTCATGATCGTGGCTGGGTTGCTGTTGATCAAGATGACCTTGTAGCCCTCTTCACGCAAAGCTTTGCAAGCTTGCACGCCAGAGTAATCAAATTCGCAGGCCTGACCAATGATGATCGGGCCTGCGCCAATGATGAGAATGCTTTTTAGGTCGGTGCGCTTAGGCATGTTTGCTCCCGCAGGACAGCTCCAAGGGAGCAATGGCCCCCTCGGGGGGCAGAGAAACGGCGGAGCCGTGAACGTGGGGGCTCATAACTTCGTCTCCATCAGTTTGATGAAGCGGTCAAAAAGGTAAGCAATGTCGTGCGGGCCGGGCGATGCTTCAGGATGACCTTGAAAGCAAAACGCGGGCTTGTCGGTGCGGGCCAAGCCCTGCAAAGTACCGTCAAACAAAGACACGTGCGTGGCACGCAAGTTGGCGGGCAATGATTTTTCGTCCACTGCAAAACCGTGGTTTTGGCTGGTGATGGACACACGGCCTGAGTCGAGGTCTTTCACGGGATGGTTGGCACCGTGGTGACCAAACTTCATCTTGAACGTTTTCGCACCGCTGGCCAAGGCCATGATTTGGTGACCCAAACAAATACCAAAAGTGGGAATGCCGGTATCGATCAACTCAGCCGCTGCGGCAATCGCGTAATCGCAAGGTTCTGGATCGCCAGGGCCGTTGGACAAAAAGATGCCGTCCGGCTTGTGCTTGAGCACTTCAGCGGCTGGCGTCTTGGCAGGCACCACCGTGACTTTGCAACCGCGCTGGGCCAACATACGCAAGATGTTTTTCTTCACGCCAAAGTCGTAAGCAACGACATGAAACTTCGGCGCAGTAAGGTTGCCGTAACCTTCGCCAAGTTTCCACTCAGTTTGTGTCCACTCATAGGCTTTGGACACCGTGATTTTTTGTGCCAAATCGAGGCCCGCCATGTGGGGCGCGCCCTTAGTAGCGGTCACGGCATGGTCAACCAAAGCTTGTGTGATTTCTTGGCCTTTGGCCAAACCCACGATGGCGCCGTTTTGAGCACCCTTGGTGCGCAAGATGCGAGTGAGTTGACGCGTGTCGATGTTGGCAATCGCCACAGTGCCTGCTTCAGCCAAATAGGCCGACAAGGTTTGGTGAGAGCGGAAGTTGCCTGCAACCAAAGGCAAGTCTTTGATGATCAAACCAGCGGCGTGGACTTTGTCAGCTTCGATGTCTTCCACGTTGACGCCATAGTTGCCAATGTGCGGGTACGTCAAGGTAACGATCTGCTGGCAGTAGCTGGGGTCGGTGAGGATTTCTTGGTAGCCGGTGAGTGAGGTGTTGAACACCACTTCGCCGACCGTAGAGCCTGTGGATCCAATCGAGTTGCCGATAAAGACCGTGCCGTCTGCAAGCGCCAAAATGGCGGGCGGGAAGGCTCCCTGAAGAGACAAAAGCACTGGGTTCTCCGGAATAGTTCGGGTACGCCTCAACGCTCACAAGAGAACGTGTCTCTTTGGCTGCTTTGCTCGAGGAATTTGCCTAAGTTTGAGCTGTGGCGTACAGGTTGATGCGGGAAAGCCTCTCATTATATCCGAGGCACTGGTTTGGTCTTCAACTGGCGATAATGTTCTGCATTGCGTTTGTTGCCACTCTGAGAATTTATGACCACCCTCGTCGAACCCACACCGTCGGACTCTTTGTATCGAAGACTCAAACGTGTCGCACCTTGGTTCTCTGGCCACCCCGGTGCCTTGGTGTTGGGGATTGTGAGTATTTTTGTAGGTGCTGCCACAGAACCCGCTATTCCTGCATTGATGAAGCCCTTGCTCGACAGTGGCTTTGACCGAGGCACTTTGGCGCTGTGGAAGATTCCTGTGGTCTTGCTGCTGCTGTTTGGTATCCGTGGTTTTGCCGGCTTTGTGGCTGCGTATTGCTTGGCCCGTGTGACCAATTACTCGATGGAGCGGCTGCGCCAGCGTTTGTTTGAAAAGCTCTTACGCGCAGACCCACAGCTGTTTGCCACCCAGCACACCAGTGGCTTGACCAACACCATGGTTTACGAAGTCAATAACGGGGCTAACTTGCTGGTGACCACCATGCTGGCATTTGCCAAAGACTTGGTCACCCTGCTCGCCCTACTCGGCTACTTGTTGGTGCTGAACTGGAAGCTCACCCTCATCGTGTTTGCCATCTTCCCGCCCATTGCGTGGGTGGTGAAAAACCTGTCACGTCGCTTGGACAACGTGACACGGGCCAGTCAAGACGCTACGGACGAACTGGCCTATGTGGTGGAGGAAAACGTGCTGGCCTACCGCATGGTGCGCTTGCACAACGCGCAAAACAGCCAAGCCCACAAGTTCGGCATATCCAACCAAAAGCTGCGCCAGTTGGCGCTCAAAGCCGTTGTGGCCAACTCGGTGATGACGCCACTCATTCAAATGTTTGCGGCCTTGGCCTTGTCGACCGTCATCATGGTGGCGCTGTACCAAAGTACGGGTGACGGCGACACCCAAGGGGTGACAGTGGGCAGCTTTGCCGCGTTCATCACCGGCATGTTGATGTTGATCTCGCCCATCAAGCACCTGTCCGAAGTAGCGGGCACGCTGACACGCGGCGTCACCTCGCTGGAGCGCGGCCTGAACTTGTTGTACCTCGCGCCTGACGAACCCCAAGGCACGCACACCAGTGCCCATGCGAAAGGTGAGATTTGTTTTGAGCAGATCCATCTGCAATACCCTTCAGCCACACAGCCTGCACTGAATGACGTGAGTCTGACCATCCAACCCGGCCAAACCGTGGCGCTGGTCGGCCCCTCGGGTTCGGGCAAAACCACCTTGGCCAACCTGCTGCCGCGTTTCTTGGACCCCACATCGGGCCAAGTCTGCTTAGACGGTGTGCCCCTGAAAGACTGGTCCCTCGCCAGCCTACGCAGCCAAGTGGCGTATGTGAGCCAAGATGTGGTCATGTTCAACGACTCAGTGGCACAAAACATCGCCTTGGGCGAAAGCATCGACACAGCGCGCGTGTGGAGCGCCCTAGAAGCCGCCAATTTAGGCGACTTTGTGCGCAGCCTGCCGCAACAAGAAAACACCTGGGTCGGCCACAACGCCACCCAACTCTCCGGTGGTCAACGACAACGTTTGGCGATTGCTCGCGCCATCTACAAAGATGCGCCCATCCTCATCTTGGACGAAGCCACCTCGGCCTTAGACACCACCTCCGAACAAGCCGTCAAGGGCGCGCTTCAAGTGCTGATGCAAGGCCGCACCTCGCTGGTCATTGCACACCGCCTATCCACCATCGAACACGCCGATCTGATTGTGGTCATGCAAGCAGGCAGCATCGTCGAGACGGGCACGCACACACAACTCATGGCACAAGGCGGCGCGTATGCGGCCCTGTACCAAGTGGCGGCACAAAGCGCCGACAACCATTTTTCTGACTCACCCAGCATCTGAGCACCTTCATCTGAGTACTTTATGAGCCAAGCATCCATCAGCGGTTTCACCTTCATTCGCAACGGCGTCGAATTAGGCTTTCCGTTCGAAGCCTCCATTCGCTCAATGCTGCTTTTGGTGGATGAGTTTGTGGTGGCGGTCGGCAAAGGCAACGACGACACGCTCGCGCGTATCCACGCGATCGGCTCGCCCAAGATTCGCGTGATTGAAACCATCTGGAACGAACGCATGGCCGACCGCGGCTTTGTCTACGCCCAACAAAAAATGATCGCGCAATACGCCTGCACGGGGGACTGGGCATTTTATTTGGAGGGTGACGAGGTGGTGCACGAAGCTGAGTTGGCCAACATCCGCGCCAGCGTGGACAAGCACCACAGCAACCCCGCGGTAGAAGCCTTGGTGTTTGACTACTTTCACTTTTACGGTACGCCCGAGTTTGTCGCCAACAGCCCCGCATGGTACCGCCGTGAGTGTCGCCTGATTCGCAACACCATCCGCTCGTACGCGCCGGACGGCCAGTATTGGTTGATCACGTCCGATCACAAAAAAGGCCGCAACCCACAAGCCGCGTTGGCCAACGCGCACATCTACCACTACGGCTGGGTGCGCAGCAACGAAGCGATGCAAAAAAAGCTTGACCAAGTGAGTAAGTTTTGGTCGCATGGTGCGCCCACCATTCGCTACAACCAGTTCGATGCGCAGGTATTGCAAGCCTTCACAGGCACACACCCAGAACTGGTCAAGCCTTGGCTGGAAAGCTCGGCAGAAAAAAGCTTCACGATTGACCCGAACTACGAACTCACAAAACGTGAAAAGCGGCATCGCTGGTTGATGAAGCTAGAGAAAGCGTTTGGTTTGGATTTCAGTCGCAAGCACTTCAAGCTCGTCGCTTAAAGCAAAACAATGTCGTACTGCTCTTGCGTCATCGCACCTTCAGCTTGTAAGGAGATGGGCTTGCCAATGAAGTTACTCAAGCCAGCCAAGTGCTGGCTTTCTTCATCGAGCAACGCATCGATCACATCGGGTGATGCAATCACACGGAACTCGCGTGGGTTGAACTGACGGGCTTCACGCAAGATTTCACGCAAGATGTCATAGGTCACCGTGCGGGCGGTTTTCACGCTACCTTGGCCATCACACACGGGACAAGGCTCGCACAGCATGTGGGCCAGTGATTCGCGGGTACGCTTGCGCGTCATCTCCACCAACCCCAAGGCCGAATAGCCGCTCACCATCGTCTTCACACGGTCACGGGCGAGTTGTTTGCGGAACTCGACCAACACCGCTTCACGGTGATCTTCACGCGTCATATCAATGAAGTCGGCAATGACAATGCCGCCCAAATTGCGCAAGCGCAGGTGACGCGCAATGGCGCCTGCCGCTTCGAGATTGGTCTTGAAAATGGTTTCGTCAAAGTTGCGTGCACCCACAAACCCCCCCGTGTTCACATCCACCGTCGTGAGGGCTTCTGTTTGATCCACGATCAGGTAGCCGCCAGACTTCAAGTCCACACGTCGGCCTAGCGCCTTGCCTACCTCTTCGTCGATGTTGAAGAGGTCAAAGATGGGGCGCTCGCCTTTGTAGAGCTGCAATTTGTCTACCGCGCTGGGTGTGAACTCGGTGCCAAAGGTTTTGAGTTTTTGAAATTGCTCTGCTGAATCAATGCGAATGGTTTGCGTGGTTTCGCTCACCAAGTCGCGCAGCACACGTTGCAACAAACTCAGGTCTTGGTGCAGCAAGGATTTGGGTGGCAAGCGCGTGGCTGCGTCTTTGATGCGCGCCCAAGTTTTGCACAAGTAGGCGATGTCCTCGCCCAACTCGGCATCGTTGGCTTCTTCGCCATTGGTACGCAAAATAAAGCCGCCCGTTTGCCCATGAGGTGCTCCCGCTTCTACCAAGGCTTGCAGGCGTTGACGCAAGGCTTCACGTTGCTCGAATGGGATTTTTTGCGACACACCGATGTGTTGGTCTTGCGGCAAGAACACCAGCAAGCGCCCTGCAATGCTAATTTGCGACGACAAACGTGCACCCTTGGTGCCAATCGGGTCTTTGATGACTTGCACCAAGATGGACTGGCCTTCAAAAACTTGTTTTTCAATCGGCATCACAGGCACAGGCTCGCCTTTGTCGGCGTCGGTATGACGGGCGGCGACGCTGCTCATCAAGTCGGCCACGTGTAAGAAGGCGGCGCGTTCTAAGCCAATGTCGATGAAAGCCGATTGCATGCCGGGCAACACACGCGCCACTTTGCCCAGGTACACATTGCCGACCAAGCCACGCTCTAAGGTGCGCTCCACATGCAGCTCTTGCACCGCGCCTGTTTCCACCACAGCCACGCGGGTTTCTTGGGGTGACCAGTTGATGAGGATGTCTTGTTGCATGTGAACGCTTAAAGATTTTCAACCAACTTCAACGCATCCCCCACCACCAAAGCCCCGTCAATCGGGTTGCTCTCAAACACCATCATGTAGTGGTAGCGGTAGCCTGTTTCGTGCGCGATCTGGTTGGCCTGTGCTTCCCAGATTTTTCCCAGTTTCAATTTGTCTTTTGAATTGGAGTTGTCGCGGTCGTCGCCTTTGGTTTCAATGACCACGATGTTTTTGCTGGCGGTCAGGACAATGAAGTCGGGGTAATGGTTGACGAAGCCATTGATGCAAAAGCCCTTGCTTCGTTCCAGATTGCAGTGCCACCACTCCACGTTTTCAAGCTGAGCCACCTTGCCAATAACAGGCGCTTCCAGCCCATTCATACCGCGTTCGGTGAGATACAGGCTTTTGATAATGGCAGGCCCGTTGTCGCTGGGCGTAATGCTTGCGGGCAACACAAAGCTCGGCTGCAATTTCACCTTCTGCGTGGTCAGCCAGTTGTTGAACTCTTTGGCGGCGAACTCGTTTGCCAAACTCTGAATCTTGTCTTTAATGGCCTTCACATAGGCATAGTCGCGCTCAAGGCAGTCGGCACGTTGCTCGGCACTCATCACCTCCACGATGCGCGTGAGGTACTTCTTGATGTCGTTGTCTTCGATGGGGTAGAAGGTGTTCTTGCCGATTAGGCTGAACAACCGCGCCACGATGGACATCACCTGCCCTGACGGTAGCTGGCTTTTGATGATGTGATTGAGTTTTTCCTTCTCGGCCTTCTTCACCGCCTTGAACGCTGGGGCGCTTTCGCCCTCGCCGACAACTTCCGCATCGACGGAATACACGTCCGCATCAATGGCTGAAAAGTTGACCGTGGCATCCAGATTGGCAAGAACAAAATCGGTCAACAAATTTTCTTTGGCAAGTTTGTGCCACTCATCGCCATTGAAGTCGCTGGATTCAAAGAAGCCGCCTTCTTTGGGAAGTTTCAGAAAAAACTGCGGCAACTCAATGGCCTGCGCGGATGCTTCAAACATCGGCTTCATTTTGTGTTCGTTCATGTCCGCCTTCAATTCATCTGGGCAACTGTCTCCCTCAGCCTGAGCGGCCTCTGCTTCAAACGCCTGCGCTTGGGCAATAGCCTGCGCCTTGATGCTTTCCACGCCTGTGGCATCTGCGGGGGCGGCTTCTGTGGCGGCACCGTCGCCTGAGTTCTCGGCGTGCTGTACCGCTTCGGCTTCCCAGTTCGGATTGAGTTTGGAGGGGTCTACCGCCACCTCGCCTGCGCTTGGCGCTACTGGCTCTTGATTTGCTGGGGCCAACAAGTCGCCCTGCTGGGCACCTGTTTTGCCCGTATCCATTGCCACAGGCATGGCAGACATATCCACCTCGCGATAATCACGCTTGGAAAAACCCGCCTTGTTCAAGCCCGCCACCACCTTGCCCAAAGTGCTCTGAAACTGGTTGGATGCCGTGAACACATAACTCAGATTCAATAATTCGGCGCTGTGCTTGGCGGTGTAAGGCATACGCAACACGCGCCCCAAAATCTGCGTCACGTCCACCACGGAGGATTTGTTTGCCAGCGTTGCCAGCACGTAGGCAAACGGGCAGTCCCAGCCTTCTTTCAAGGCGTTGACGGTAATGATGTAGCGAATCTGGCAATGGCGATCCAATAAGTCCACGCCTTTCAACTCGTTGACGTTGGCCGTCTTGATGGCAATGTGCTCGGGCGGAATATTCAGATCAAGCAACACTTGTTTGACTTTTTCAAACGTGGTGTTGTCGTCGCGGCTCTTCGGTTCGGCCTGGAACAACACAATCGGGCGGATGTAGCCACCACCGTTGGCCTCAGCCTGGACGGCCAACACCTCTAACTGGCGGCGCATATTCAGCGCGGCCATGATCACCTCTTCTTGGCTGTGCTGATTGGCCACAATTACAGGCAGCTTCACCATGTCTTGCTTTTTCAGGCGCAATGCGTCTACGTAGCTAATGATGTTGCTGTTCTCACGCGGCGTGGCCGTCAGGTCAAAAATGAAACTCGGATTCAGATTGCGCAGCATGTCCACCGACAAAGTGCTCTCAGCGTTGTGGCTCTCGTCCACCACCACCACGGGGTTCAAGGTGCGGATCACATTGATCAAAGAAGACTTGTCGAACTCTGGCAGCAACACCGCATCGTGGGTGCTGTCGTTCAAAAACGAAGCCAAGTAGCCGTTCTCTTGATAGGCCTTGCGGTTTTCTTTGTTGCTGGCTTTGAGTGAATCAAACGACATCACAACCACGGACAACTGTTCGCGCACCGTGTCGGCGTTGAACCCTGCGCCTTGCAACACGTCGGTTTTTTCGTACACCTGTACACGGCCTTGAAACAAGTCGTTCAGCCGCTGACGATAAGGGTGGTCGATGTTGGCAAGGTTCTTCACCGTTTGCTCAAGAATAGTGAGCGACGGCACCAGCCACACCACAAACTTCGGGCGGCTGGGGTTGTACTCGGCAAAGGCGGTAAATACTCGCTCCAAGGCGTTGACGGCAATGAAGGTTTTGCCACCTGCCGTGGGCACCTTCACGCAAACATGGGGCACCTCCTGAACGTTGTTCTTATAGACTTGGTTCAGCACACCACGGTTTTGCCAGTAGGTGGTGAAGGCTTTGCCTAAATGGCCTTTGCAATCCAGCAGGGTTTGCAGGTACGTGCTCAGGTCGCTGAGCACGTCGGCTTGGTAGTCTTTGAGTTCCATTAATGGGCTGGTGCCAGTGTCGGCTGTAAGTTTTCAAGCAAAGTTTCTGGCGCGATATCCTGACCGTGCGGCCATGAAACATAGCCATGCGAAATCGTGACTTGCTTGAAATACTGCAGATTTTGAAGTTCTCTAAGTACGCCCTTATCCCAATAAGGTGCAACATCAAAGAAGCCACTTTTCCCGTTTTTGAGTTCAACGAAAATGCACCGTTCAGACACGGCGCTTACCTTGGTTACGTCCCAGTACATGTTGCCTCCTTATAAGGGTTCAATCTTGTAGGGCAATTCGCCCGAAACGGCCAGCGTCCAGTCGGCCATTAATTCGTCGTTATGCAACTCTATCCATGCCTGCACCAAGCGCAATTGCTTGCGGGGAAGGCTGCCAGACAACACATTGCCGTCTGCGATGTCGATAGACGCATTAAATTCCGCGTACTGCGCATGAATGTGTGGCAGGTGGTGGTGTTTGTTGTCGATCAAAAAAATGCGGATGATGATTCCGTAAAACATCGAAATAATAGGCATGTGTTTGCTCCTTGTTAAAAGCGTGTAATGTCACGCGGGATGCGTTTGAACGTGATGCCGTGCTGGGTCAAAAACTCTTTGTCCAAGGCGCATTTGTCGGCATAGACAATGAAGTGTTCGGGGCGTTTGGTGAGGCCCTTGATGTTCAGGCTGGCGAGAAAATCCAAGTTCAACGTGGTCACACGCTCACGCTCGTAGTAGAAAAGCCATAGGGCCGTGTCGTTGGCTCCCAGCGCGTATTTACTGACTTGGCTCACAGGGCTGTCTGTCCCACATTGCTGCGCCGTGGGGATGCTTTCGGTATAGGCCACATAGTCCCGTATCGCCGCTTCGCCCACGTCTTCATTCAGGTTCTTGTCTTCCGTGAACAAAGCCGCACCGACGGTGTAGTAGTCAAAAGCCCCACCCGTGCCTGCCACGGCCTTGCTGCCTTCGCCATAGCCATTCATCACGCGGCGCACCCGCTCGGCGGTGATCGTTTCGGCGTAGTCCATCATTTCGCACAGAATGAAGCGGCGATTGCCACCGTCTTGGGCGTTGAGTTTGAGGACGGCGTGGGCGGTGGTGCCTGAGCCAGCGAAAGTGTCGAGAACGATGGCACTCTTCCCAGTTGCCATTTGCATGCAACGTCCTATCAGCTCCACTGATTTTGGGAAATCGAAACTGAAATTTTTAACGGCTGCCTTGACGGCTCTTTTCCCACTGTCCGTGGAAAATTCACCGCCTATCCAAATTGATTTTGGTTTTGATGATCGCTCGACGATCTCGTCATCGTCATCGTCATCCTCGTCTTCCGCCTCCAACGTGGACGTACCTACCGTTATTGATGGGTCAAGATAGATACGATGTTCAATGCCCCACCGTCCATTCTTTTTCGGTTTCTTAGCATGTAACCATTCAATATGGTCTGAAATTTTGTCAATTCCCCAGCGCCAGCGCCCATCGCTTCCGTCCCCACGAAGGGGCAAGATTTCAACGTCAAATTCCGACTTCTTTTCCAGAGAAAGTTTTGCGCTCGCTGGCGTTAGAAAAATCGGAAAAAACATGTTTGGCCTGTCTTCCCGCTTGTCTGGGCCACCACGCTTACGAAGATCGCGCAATGCATACGCACGTCCTTGTTCGTCGGTGTAGCAGTAAGCCTTTTTTTGTTCATCGGTTAAGGGGAGGCCAACAGATTGAAATTCACTGTTCGCATAAATCAAGATGTATTCATGGCACGGTGATATGTGCTTCTTATCGTTTCGGCCTTTCAGATTTGTCACCGCTGCAATTTGAGCTACAAAATTTCTTGAGCCAAAAATTTCATCCATTAGCAACTTCAAGGCCGCCTGCTCGTAGTCGTCAATCGAAACAAAAATCACCCCGTCATCCGCTAGCAACCGATGCAGCAATTTCAAGCGCGGGTACATCATGCACAGCCACTTGTCATGACGGCTTAAATCCTCGCCCTCCTTGCCTACCACTTGCCCCAGCCACTTCTTGATCTTGGGGTCGTTCACCGCATCGTTGTACACCCAGCCTTCGTTGCCCGTGTTGTAGGGCGGGTCGATGTAGATGCAGTTCACCTTGCCTTCAAACTCAGGCAGCAGACTTTTCAAAGCCTCCAGGTTGTCGCCATGGATGATGCGGTTGGCGGTGGAATTAACAGGCGCGCTCTCATTGGCCGTGAAGGTGTAAAGCTTATCCAACAAGCGAAACGGTACGTCGTGGTGGTGGTTCACCACTTTGTCTTTTCCTACCCAGTGAAGTGTTGGCATGAATGCAGTGCTTTCTAACTGTTAAATCTTGAATCCAAACACATGCAACAGTTTCGCAGTTTCAAACATGGGCAGGCCCATGATGCCAGAGTAGCTGCCGCTGATGTGCTCAATGTATGCCGCTGCCCTGCCCTGCACGGCATACGCGCCTGCTTTGCCCATGGGCTCGCCGCTGGTAACGTAGGTTTGAATCTGTGTGCGGGTCAACGACGCAAAGCACACATGGGAGATGCTCAAGGTTTGCTGTGTTTTCAATGGCTTGCCCGTTTTGGAAACCGTGCCTACGGCGACCGAGGTCAACACGCGGTGGGTTTGCCCACTTAATGCACCCAAAATTTGCGCGGCATGTTGGGCGTCATCGGGTTTGCCCAGAATGATTTTGCCAAGGGCCACGGTAGTGTCGCTGCACAACACAGGCGCAGCAGGTAAGCCACGGCGCTTCATGCGGGCCAAGGCGGCTTCTAGCTTGAGCAAGGTCACGCGCTGCACATAGGCGCGTGGGGTTTCGTGGGGTAGCACTACCTCAAGGGCTTCGCCGTCTTCGGTTGCATCTGCCAGCAACAGTTGGTAGCGCACCCCCAACTGTTCGAGCAACTGGCGGCGACGTGGGCTTTGCGAAGCGAGGTAAACGAATGGTGTGTCAGACATGGCGCGGGTTGGCTTGAGCGGTGAACTTGGGTGGTTCACTCGCGGTGGTAAGGATGGTTGGCGTTGATCGACCATGCGCGGTAGAGCTGCTCCACCAGCAGTACGCGCGCAAAAGCATGCGGCAGGGTAAGGTCTGAAATGCGGATGCGCTCGTGGGCTTGTTTTTTTAACTCGGGGCATAAGCCATCTGGCCCGCCAATGACGAGCGCCACGTCATCCGCTTCGAGTTGCCAGTGTTTGAGCTTGGCAGCCAAGGCCACGGTGGTGAGGTGGGTACCGCGTTCATCCAACGCCACGATACGGCAGCCACGCGGAATCGCGGCTTCGATGCGCTCGCGCTCGGCTGCGTAAATGGTGTCTAGAGTTTTAGAGCTGCGTGGCTCGGTTTTGACAGCTCTGAGTTCGACCTTGATCTCAGACGGAAACCGCTTGGCGTAGTCGTCCCAAGCGGTTTGCGCCCAGTCGGGCACACGTTGGCCGACTGCGACGACCCACAGTTTCATGCTTTGCGGACAGTGGTCTTTTTAGCAGCGGGGCGTTTGGCCGCAGGTTTTCCAGCCGTGGCGGTGGCGGTACGCGCCGCCGACTTGGCAGAAGACTTGGCCCCTTTGAGCGCCACTTTGACGATAGGCAACTTGGCAGGCGCTGCGGTTGGCTTTTTGGCGGTTGCGGTTTTGACAGGTGTGCTCTTCGATGCTGTTTTTGCTGCGGTCTTAGCAGGTACTGCGTTGGCGGGCCCGCGTGTGGAGGTGCTGCGGGTTGCAGGCTTGGCAGCGCCTGTGCGCGCGCCTACACCAGCGCGTGAAGCGCCACGCGCAGCAGGCTTTTTGTCACCCGCAGCAGTTTTCTTAGCTGCGGGCTTTTTGCCAGCCGACTTCTTAGCAGGCGCCTCTTCTGGCTCAGACGCTTTGACAGGCTTTGGTGCACCAAACTTCAAACGCACAGGCTTCTCGCCCCAAATTTCTTCGAGGTTGTAGTAGCTGCGGATGGTGGGCTGCATCACGTGCACAACCACAGCACCGCAGTCCACGATGATCCATTCGCCATTGTCTTCGCCTTCAATGCGGGGCTTGCCAAAACCACCTTCACGCACCTTGTCACGCACGCTGGCGGCCAAGGCTTTGGTTTGACGATTCGATGTACCAGACGCGACGATGACGCGCTCAAACAGCGAGGACAAGTGCTCGGTGTCAAACACCACGAGGTCTTGGGCTTTGACGTCTTCCAGCGCATCCACGACGGTGCGTTGCAATTTTTGGAGATCTTTTTTGGCGGAGGTTTCGTTCATCGTTTTGTTCGGTCAGTGAGGACGGTAAAGGCTGTGTTTTTCAATGTAGTGCTGCACAGCGGCAGGCAACCACGCGGACATGGGGGCGGCTGGAGAGGTGCCAAGTGCGAAGTGTTCACGAATTTGTGTGGCACTCACATTCAGTCTGGGCATGTCCAAGCGTTGTACGTCGGGGGATACCGCATTGTGCCACTGACAGGTGAGGCCCTTGGCTGGGCCCAAGGAACGCTCGGCCACCACCACGGTGGCCATGCCCAAAATGTCTTGCCAGCGATGCCATGTTTGGAAGGCATGGGCTTGATCGGCCCCGATGAACAAATACAGCGCGGCCTCGGGTTGCTCGGTGCGCAGCTCTTGCAGTGTGTCAACGGTGTAGCTTGCGCCTTGGCGGTTGAGCTCACGCGGGTCTACCACGGTGTGCGGCACGTCAGCAAAAGCCAAGCGTGTCATGGCTAAACGGTGTGGCGACGGGGTGAGTGTGCGCGATTTGTGCCAAGCATCGCCTGTGGGGATGATGCGCAGTTCGTCCAAAGCAAATTGCGCCAACGCATGTTGGGCAAGTGCCATGTGTGCCATGTGTGGCGGGTCAAACGAACCGCCAAAGATACCTAAGCGCTTGGGATGCGGGCTCACAGGGTATGGCTCACAACGTTTTGCCCACGCAGAGCCAATCACGCGGGACTAAAAACTCGTGCAGCAAGTCATGTTCTGGCGTGCCTGGCTCAGGCTGGTGCTGGTACGACCAGCTCACCAGAGGCGGCATGGAGAGCAAGATGGATTCGGTGCGGCCACCTGACTGCAAGCCAAAGTGTGTGCCTCTGTCCCATACCAAATTGAACTCCACATAGCGGCCACGGCGGTAGAGCTGGTGGTTGCGCTCACGCTCGCCATAGGGCGTGTTGATGCGGCGCGCCACGATGGGCAAATAGGCTTCTAAGAATGCATCGCCCACGCCACGCAGCATGTCAAAGCTGCGTTCAAAGCCGAGTTCAGAGAAGTCATCAAAGAAGATGCCGCCAATGCCTCGCTGCTCATGGCGGTGTTTGTTGCAGAAGTAGTCGTCACACCAGGTTTTAAAGCGTGGGTACAAGTCTTCACCAAAGGGCTGTAAGGCATCGTGACAGACTTGGTGGAAGTGTTTGGCATCTTCGGCGTAGCCATAGTAAGGCGTCAAGTCCATGCCGCCACCAAACCAAGCAACGGTCGGGCCGTTGGCAGGTGTGGCCGCAATCATGCGCACATTCATGTGAACCGTCGGCACATAAGGGTTGCGAGGGTGAAACACCAAGGACACGCCCATGGCTTCAAACGGTGCGCCCGCCAACTCGGGGCGATGTTGTGTGGCCGAAGGCGGCAACTTGGGGCCGCGCACACGCGAAAAACCACAACCCGCACGCTCAAACACAAGGCCGTTTTCTAAGATTTGAGTGATGCCATTGCCTTGCAGCTGCTCGCTCGGGCCTTTGTCCCACTTGTTCACCAAGAACTTGGCTTGGCCGTCTTGAGCTTCGATGGCATGGGTGATACGGCCTTGCAAACCAATGAGGTAATCGTGTGCAGCGGAGACCACATCCGCGTGGGTTTGATTTGTCATCATGTACTTAATTCAAAGAAGTGGTGCTTGAAGCATTGACGCTCGCAGCATTGCGTGCGGGCAAAGGACGAATCGGTGCAGCTTGATGCGCATGAAAACCCTTCACGCCTTTGTAGACCTTCGCAATGCGGGCATAGTCTGCTTGTACATCGCCAGTCAAACGCATGAAATCTGTGACCTTCGCCACCTTGTTGCCGTAATCAATGCGCAGCATGCACAAAGGCACATCGGCCCCCAGGGCGAGTTGATAAAAGCCACTGCGCCAGCCTTCGGTTCGCTTGCGTGTGCCTTCGGGTGACAAACCAATCCAAAGCAAACGGTCATCTTGTTTGTGTTGCTTGAGCGCATCCACCATCTCACCCACCACACCTTGGGGCAATGAGCGGTCAATGGGCACTGCACCAATGAAGCGAATCCAACGTCCAAACAACGGAATGCGAAACAAGCTTGCTTTGGCAAAGAACTGTACGGGCAAACCAACCGCCCATTTGATGGGCATCATGGTCACAAAGTCCCAGTTACTGGTGTGGGGATAGCCAATGAGCACACCTTGCTTGGCAGGGAGTCCGTTGAACTCAATTTTCCAGCCCATCAGTTGAACCAGCCATGCAGCCAACCGATTAGGTTTGCACTGCACTGACACGGGTTTGGCGAATTCAGTGCTCATCTCAACGCGACTTAACGCGAGATCGCGCGATAGCCAATGTCCGTGCGGTATTGCATGCCGTCAAAGTGAATGCTTTGAACGGTGTCATAGGCCTGCTGCTGTGCCTGCTTCAAAGTACCGCCCAAAGCCGTCACACACAACACGCGCCCACCACTGGTGAGCACTTGACCGTCTTTCAGTTGCGTGCCTGCGTGGAATACCACCACGTCATCGCTGTCTTGGGGCAAGCCTGTGATGGCGTCACCTTTGCGCGGATTCATGGGGTAGCCATGTGCGGCCAACACCACGCCAATAGCGGTGCGGCGGTCCCACTCCAATGCAAAGTCGTCAAAACGGGTTTCGAGGTTGCTGGCAGTTGCCGCCAACAACACGTCTACCAAATCGGTTTTCAAGCGCGCCATGATGGGCTGGGTTTCAGGGTCCCCCATGCGGCAGTTGAACTCCAGGGTTTTGACGTGGCCTTGTGGGTCGATCATCAAGCCTGCGTACAAAAAGCCAGTGAATGGGATACCGTCTTTTTCCATGCCTTTGATGGTGGGCAAAATAATTTCACGCATGGCGCGGGCATGCACTTCAGGCGTGACCACAGGGGCTGGCGAATAAGCGCCCATACCACCAGTGTTAGGCCCAAGGTCGGCATCCAGCAAACGTTTGTGATCTTGACTGGTCGCCAAAGGCAACACGGTTTTACCGTCGCACATGACGATGAAGCTCGCCTCTTCGCCTTGCAAAAATTCTTCGATGACGACGCGCGGCAAAGCTTGTCCATCCTCGCCTGCGTTGTGGCTGACCCCCAGCTTGTTGTTGAGCAACATGAAGTCAATCGCTTCATGCGCTTCAGCCGCAGTCATGGCCACCACCACGCCCTTGCCTGCGACTAAGCCGTCGGCCTTCACCACGATGGGGGCACCTTTGGCGTTGACGTAGTCGTGTGCAGCTTGCGCATCGGTGAAGGTGTCGTACTCTGCCGTTGGGATGTTGTGGCGTTTCATGAACGCCTTGCTAAAGGCCTTGGAGCTCTCCAATTGCGCGGCGGCTTGGGTCGGGCCAAAGATGCGTAGGCCGTGTGCGCGAAACTCATCCACCACGCCAGCAGCCAAGGGTGTTTCGGGGCCAACCACCGTCAACTCCACGCCACTACTTTGGGCGAACTCACGCAGGGCTTTGACATCGGTGATGTCGATGTTGTTCAAGCGTTTGTCACGCGCTGTGCCGCCGTTGCCCGGAGCTACAAACACTTTTTTCACCTTGTTGGATTGAGCAATCTTCCACGCCAGGGCGTGTTCGCGGCCACCGCCGCCAATAACGAATACGTTCATAGTGCTGCGTTGTGATAGACCTCTTGCACATCGTCAAGGTCTTCTAGCGCGTCCAGTAGTTTTTGCATCTTCGCAGCGTCATCACCCTCGAGTTCGATGGTGTTGTCTGCACGGTAGGTCACCTCAGCCACTTCGGGCTTGAGGCCCGCAGCGTACAAAGCGTTTTTGACAGCCTCAAAGCTGGCAGGCGGCGTTAGCACTTCAATCGCGCCGTCGTCATCAGTGATCACATCGTCTGCACCTGCTTCGAGGGCGACTTCCATGATTTTGTCTTCATCGCTGCCTGGCGCAAACACCAGCTGGCCACAATGCTTGAACTGAAAGGCGACAGACCCTTCAGTGCCCATGTTGCCGCCGTTTTTACTGAACGCAAAACGCACTTCGGCCACGGTACGGACCCGGTTATCGGTCATGGCGTCCACAATGATGGCCGCACCGCCCACACCATAGCCTTCGTAACGAATCTCGTCGTACACCACGCCGTCTAGGTTGCCTGTGGCTTTGTCGACATTGCGTTTAATGTTGTCAGCGGGCATGTTCGCAGCTTTGGCTTTTTCAATGGCCAAGCGCAAACGGGGGTTGAGGCTTAAGTCACCACCACCTTGTCGCGCCGCCACAATGATTTCACGCGTGATACGCGTCCAAACCTTGCCGCGTTTTTCGTCTTGACGCCCCTTACGGTGCTGAATATTTGCCCATTTGCTATGGCCTGCCACGTGAAATCCTTGGTTGTTAACAACTGAGCACGATTTTACGTGACGCACCTGCGCGAAACCGCGTCAGCGACGCACACAGATGCATTCAGACGTGAAAAAAAACGGCTGTTGCGAGCCGCTTTTTCAAGGAACTGCGGTGGTACCGCTTTAAGTCGCCGCAGGCTCCTCGGAAGCGCTGTGCTCGCCTTTGGCAGCTTTTTCCTTCTTAGGCAAGGGCTGAATGTCGAGCAACACTTCTTCTTTGTCGTCGATGTCCACACTCAAGCGGCCGCCTTCGGTCAAGCGCCCAAACAACAACTCGTCGGCCAAGGCTTTGCGAATCGTGTCTTGAATTAGACGCTGCATCGGACGTGCACCCATCAGTGGGTCAAAGCCCTTCTTGGCCAAGTGCTTGCGCAGCGCGTCGCTGAAGGTGACGTCCACTTTCTTCTCAGCCAACTGGCCTTCGAGTTGCAACAAGAACTTGTCGACCACGCGCATGATGACGTTCTCGTCCAGGGCCTTGAAGCCCACAATGGCATCCAAACGGTTGCGGAACTCGGGTGTGAACAAGCGCTTGATGTCGCCCATTTCGTCGCCCGCCACACGGGGGTTGGTGAAGCCAATGGTGGCCTTGTTCATGGTCTCAGCGCCCGCGTTGGTTGTCATGATGAGGATGACGTTGCGGAAGTCGGCTTTGCGGCCGTTGTTGTCGGTCAAGGTGCCGTGGTCCATCACCTGCAACAGCACGTTGAAGATGTCGGGATGGGCCTTTTCAATTTCATCGAGCAACAGCACGCAATGCGGCTTCTTGGTCACGGCCTCGGTCAGCAAGCCGCCTTGGTCAAAGCCCACATAGCCAGGCGGCGCGCCAATCAGGCGGCTCACGGCGTGGCGCTCCATGTACTCCGACATGTCAAAGCGAATCAAATCGATACCCATGATGTAGGCCAATTGCTTGGCCGCTTCGGTCTTGCCCACGCCCGTGGGGCCACTGAACAAGAAGGCGCCAATCGGCTTGTCGGCTTTGCCGAGGCCAGAGCGCGCCATTTTCACGGACGAGGCCAGCACTTCGAGTGCCTTGTCTTGGCCGAACACCACACTCTTCAAATCGCGCTCGATGGTTTGCAGCTTGCCGCGGTCGTCGTTGGACACGTTGGCGGGCGGGATGCGCGCGATCTTGGCCACGATGTCTTCGATCTCAGCCTTGCCAATGGTTTTCTTGCGTTTGGACGCCACCAAGATGCGTTGTGCGGCACCGGCTTCGTCAATCACGTCAATCGCCTTGTCTGGCAATTGGCGGTCGTTGATGTACTTGGCGCTCAGCTCGGCAGCGGCTTGCAGCGCAGCCACGGCGTACTTGACGTTGTGGTGCTCTTCAAAGCGCGACTTGAGACCTTTGAGGATGTCCACGGTTTCAGACACGGTGGGCTCGACCACATCCACTTTTTGGAAGCGACGACTTAAGGCAGCGTCTTTTTCAAAAATGCCACGGTATTCGGTGAAGGTGGTGGCGCCAATGCACTTGAGTTGACCGCTCGACAAAGCAGGTTTGAGCAAGTTGGATGCATCCAGCGTGCCACCCGAAGCAGCGCCAGCGCCAATCAGTGTGTGGATTTCGTCGATGAACAAAATCGCGTTGGGCTTGCCTTGCAAGTTCTTGATCACGCCCTTCAAGCGTTGCTCAAAGTCACCACGGTATTTGGTGCCGGCCAGCAAAGCGCCCATATCCAGCGAATAAACAACAGCTTCGGCCAAGATTTCAGGCACGTCTTTTTGGGTGATGCGCCAAGCCAAGCCTTCGGCAATCGCGGTCTTGCCAACGCCTGCCTCACCCACCAACAGTGGGTTATTTTTGCGGCGGCGACACAAGATTTGGATGGTGCGCTCGACCTCGTACTCACGGCCAATCAGCGGGTCAATCTTGCCGTCTTTGGCGGCTTGGTTGAGGTTTTGGGTGAACTGCTCCAGTGGCGAAGCTTTTTCGTTCTTGTCAGACGCAGCGCCCTCTTCTTGCTCGGCGTGGGTCGACTCGCTGCCCTTGACGGCCTCAGGTGGGTCGCTCTTTTGGATGCCGTGGGCAATGAAGTTCACCACGTCCAACCGGGTCACGCCTTGTTGGTGGAGGTAGTACACCGCGTGGGAATCTTTTTCACCAAAGATGGCCACCAACACATTGGCACCAGTCACTTCTTTTTTGCCATTGCCAGTGGACTGCACATGCATGATCGCACGTTGAATCACGCGTTGAAAGCCCAACGTCGGCTGTGTATCCACTTCTTCTGTTCCCGCAACCTGAGGCGTGTTGTCGGCAATGAAGTTAGAGAGCAACTTGCGCAAGTCGTCGATATTGGCTGAACAAGCGCGCAGCACTTCAGCGGCGCTTGGGTTGTCAAGCAATGCCAACAGCAAATGCTCAACGGTGATGAATTCGTGTCGTTGCTGACGGGCCTCGACAAAGGCCATGTGCAAGCTGACTTCAAGTTCCTGGGCGATCATGTGTTTTCCTTCGTGCTTGCAACTGATGATTAACTGTATATGGAAACGAAAGCCGTTTATTCAATAGGTTTGTGGATATGTGCAAACGATTGCTCCTGTTTGTCACGCGGGGCTCACTCAATCGGCTCTGCGACGCATTTCAGGGGGTGCCCTGCTTTGCGTGCGGCATCTAACACTTGATCGACTTTGGTCGCTGCAATGTCTTTGCTGTACACCCCACACACGCCTTTGCCATCCAAATGGATTTGCAACATGATTTGCGTGGCTGCTTCTCGGTCTTTGCTGAAAAACTCTTGCAGCACCATCACCACAAACTCCATGGGCGTGAAGTCGTCATTGAGCATCAGCACCTGAAACATCTGTGGTGGCTTGGTGCGTTGCGTCAAACGCTCTAAAACAACCGATCCGCCATCGTCGCGATCGGGCAATTGGACTTTGGGAGTTGGTTTTTGAGTGGCCATGGGTTGATTCTATCGAGGCAGCAAAGAGATCGGCTATGCGTTGGCACCTGCACGGGGCGCAGGCACACAAACAAATCGAGTGCTTGGCGCAAGACGACGTTGAGCGACCGAATACCGCCGCCCACAGGGGTGTTGAGTGGGCCTTTGATAGACACCTTGTACTCGCGCATGGCTTGGGCTGTTTCTTCAGGTAGCCACATGCCAGGGCCCTAGACCTTCGTGGCCTTCTCGCCAGCAAACAGCCCCATCCAATGAATTTGGCGCTTACTGCCGTAGGCGCTGGCAACCGCAGCATCCACCACCTTGCGCATGACAGGCGTGACGTCTTGCCCCACGCCGTCGCCTAGGATGAACGAAATGATCGGGTGGTCTGGCACGTTCAATGATGTGTCCGCATTGACCGTGATTTTTTGACCTGCGGCGGGCACTTGGATGTGCTGATAAGACATGAGCAATGCTTTTTCGGGGGCTGTAATTTGGTTTTTGATTCTAGGCCAGCCATGACAGCAACCAAGCGGCACAAGGCCTCTCGCAGGGCGGTGCGCTACAGTCTGCGTCATGAAACGCGCACTGCTCACCCTCCTCTTGTCTGGCTTGGTCTTTTGTGCCATCGCCCAAGACACACCACAAACCAACCTGCCACGCATCAAGCTGCAAGCAGGGATGTATCAGATCGACACGCAAGTGGCGCAAACGTCAGACCAACGCAGCATCGGCCTGATGTTTCGCAAGGACATGCCGCAGCACGAAGGCATGTTGTTTGTGTTTGAGCAACCTGCCACGCAGTGCTTTTGGATGAAAAATACCTTGCTGCCATTGACCGCTGCCTTTGTGGCCGACGACGGCACCATCGTGAATTTGGTCGACATGAAGCCGCAAACTACCGACTCGCACTGCTCAGAAAAACCCGTCCGTTTTGTGCTCGAAATGCACCAAGGCTGGTTTACCAAAAAAGGGCTGAAGGTCGGCAGCCGATTGAGCGGCGTTGCCTTTAAGCCCTAAACGATTGCCTAGAAAATTTAGTAAGCAAGCCAAATCGCGACGATCGCATTCGCGCTCTGCCACAAAAAAGCCGCCTAACTAGGCGGCTTTTTTGTGTTTCAACGAACATCAAACTCGCTAGAACATGCTGAATTAGGCGAAGTTGCTTTCAGCAAAAGACCAGTTCACCAGTTGATCGAGGAAAGTCTCGACAAACTTAGGACGCATGTTGCGGTAGTCGATGTAGTAGGCATGTTCCCATACGTCCACAGTCAACAAGGCTTTGTCGCCAGTGGTCAGTGGTGTGCCCGCTGCGCCCATGTTGACGATGTCTACAGAGCCGTCAGCTTTTTTGACCAACCATGTCCAGCCAGCGCCAAAGTTGCCCACGGCGCTTTTGACAAAAGCTTCTTTGAAAGCAGCGTAGCTGCCGAACTTGGCATGAATGGCCGCAGCCAAAGCGCCCGCGGGCTCACCACCGCCTTGTGGCTTCATGCAGCTCCAGAAGAAGGTGTGGTTCCAGATCTGGGCGGCGTTGTTGTAGATGCCACCGCTGGACTTCTTGACAATTTCTTCGAGGGGCAGGCTCTCGAACTCTGTGCCTTTTTGTAGGTTGTTCAGATTCACAACGTAAGCGTTGTGGTGCTTGCCGTGATGGAACTCCAGGGTTTCTTTGGAGTAGTGAGGGGCCAATGCGTCGATGGCGTAAGGCAGTGCGGGGAGCGTGTGTTCCATGAAGTCCTCTTGTGTAAAAGTGTGAATTGTAAAAACTAAATTTGAGTCGATGGTGCCACACGCAAATCAACCACGCCATCGGCAAGGGTTGCTTGCAGAGCTTGGCCTTCTGCGGTTTGCGCCACCGAGGTCACGGCTTGGCCATTGGCATCGCTGAGCCAAGCAAAGCCGCGTTGCAACACCAACTTGGGGTCGAGCAGGTCAAGGCGCAAAGCGGCGCGGTGCAGTCGCTCGCGGGCGGTAGCGGGCGTTTGCTGCACGCCACGGGCCAAGCCGCTGGTGAGTGTGGCAAGTTCGTTGTGGCACCGCTGGGTCCGGGTTTGCACAGCTTGACCCAGGCGCTGTTGCAAACGCAAAAGCTGCAGTTTCTCTGTGCTCAGGCCTTCAGACGGGCGGCCCAAGCGGGCTTGGGCTCGGTCAAAGCGCTGCGCTTGGGTGTCAAGCTGGCGGTGGGCAATGGTTTGTAGCGCATCGCCCCAAAGCTGCAGGTTGGACTGCAACTCGGCCTGCGGCAGCGCGCACATTTCGGCGGCGGCAGTGGGCGTGGGCGCGCGCAGGTCGGCACAAAAGTCGGCAATGGTGAAATCGGTTTCATGGCCCACGCCGCTGATGATGGGCACAGGGCTATTGACGATGGCTCGGGCCAAGTTTTCGTCGTTGAAAGCCCACAGGTCTTCCATGGAGCCCCCGCCACGCACGAGCAAGATGACGTCAATGTTGGAGTGCTGGCTGAGTTGATCAATGGCTTGCACCAAGGTAGGCGGCGCATCCGGCCCTTGCACCAAGGACGGCGCAAGCACCACGGGAATGTGGGGCACGCGGCGCTGCAAGGCAGTGGCCACATCGTGCAAGGCCGCGGCACCGAGTGAAGTGACCACCCCAATGCCACGCGGCATGGTTTTGAGTGGGCGTTTGCGCTCGGCATCAAACAAGCCTTCGGCTTCGAGCTTGGCTTTGAGCTGCAAAAACTGCTCAAACCATGCGCCTTGGCCCGCGGGGCGCATGTGCTCCACCACCAGTTGAAGCTCACCACGTGGTTCGTACAGACTCAAACGGCCTTTGATTTCGACCAACTCGCCATCCACGGGGTGAAAGTCCAACATGTGGGCCGCGCGTTTGAACATGGCGCAGCGCAATTGGCCGCTTGCATCTTTGAGCGTGAAATAGCAGTGCCCGCTGGCTGCCCGCGTGAAGCCTGAAATCTCGCCCCGCACGGCAACAGGATTAAAACGTCCCTCCAAGATGTCTGCAACAGCGCGGCACAGGGCACCGACTGCCCAGATGCGGGGTGTCAAACCTAGTGATTCTGGGGGCTGCATAGAGAATTCATCCACAAAATATATTTTTCTCTCGTATCTACCGACTTGCGGGCGATAGCACGAAACCACGGAGTAAGTCTTTGATTTTAATAATTTTTTTGTCGCTTAATTTTCGTTCACTTTGTTCAAGCAACGGATTTATGCGGTTTAACAAGAATATGGGTAGAGCTTATCCCCAAAGTTATCCACAATTCATGTGGGTGATCGGGTGAGACATAATTGTTCGAAATAAATACTCGGGAGTGTTGGCTTTGTTCACCATCATACAAGCGGCTGGCTGGCCGATTTGGCCATTGTTGGCTTGCTCAATTGTGGCTTTGGCTTTGGTCATCGAACGCATGCTGAGCCTGCGCCGTCACTTGGTTGCGCCTGACGGTTTGTTGCAGCAAGCACTGCACGCCTCGCACGACAACTTACCTTCTGAAGATGCAATGACCCAATTGCACGATCACTCGGTACTAGGCCGCATTTTGGCTTCTGGCTTACACGCCATGCGGGATGAGCCTCTGATCAGCGCTGAGGACCTACGCTCAAGCATGGAGTCTGCGGGTCGGCAAGCGGCTCATGACCTAGAAAAATACTTGGTCGCATTGGCCACCATCGCCTCCGCCGCACCATTATTAGGCTTGCTGGGCACAGTGATTGGCATGATCGATATCTTTGGCTCACAAGCACCTGGCACCAGCAACCCTGTGCAACTGGCGCATGGCATCTCCATGGCGCTCTACAACACAGCTTTTGGTTTGATCGTGGCCATCCCCGCCTTGATGTTTTGGCGCTACTTGCGTGCGCGTGTGGATGCATACGTGTTGGGTTTTGAGTTGGATGCAGAGCGTTTTGTACGTCATCTTTTGGCCATCCGCGCACGCCTGAAGTAACGACGCCACAGCCATGAAGTTCCATCGCGAAAAAAGCCCCGAACCCGAGATCAACCTGATCCCATTCATCGACATTTTGTTGGTCGCGGTGATCTTTTTAATGCTCTCGACCACCTACAGCAAGTTCACTGAAATGCAACTGAACTTGCCTGTGGCCGATGCAGCGGCGCAGCAAGAACGCCCTCACGAAGTCATCGTAGCCATTAGCCGAGCAGGCCAGTTTTCTGTGAACAAACGTGAGGTTCAAAGCCGCGACGTGCAAGGCTTGAGCCAAGCTTTGGCGCAAGTCACACAGTCCATCGACAACC
This sequence comes from Limnohabitans sp., assembly GCF_031538885.1. Classification (GTDB taxonomy): domain Bacteria; phylum Pseudomonadota; class Gammaproteobacteria; order Burkholderiales; family Burkholderiaceae_C; genus Limnohabitans. The sequence continues at coordinate 10,811 of NZ_JAVKLW010000053.1, read as the reverse complement.
CCATGATCATCATCAGTGCCGATGCCAACGCCAGCCATCAGTCGGTGATGATGGTGATGGAGGCGGCGCGGCGTAATGGGCGGAACCAACTCACCTTCGCAGCCCAGTCCTCTACCAGCAAGGCAGATTAAGCAGCCATGGCAAGCATGCGCCATGCGTTGATGCAAGCTTGGAATGGCCAAGGTGGTTGGGGCCAAGCCCTGGTATTCGTCTTGTTCCCGTTGAGCTGGGTATTTGGCTTGCTGGTGCTGCTGCGCCGGCTGCTTTACCAGCGCGGTTTTCTACAAGTGACGCATTTGCCTGTACCCGTCATCGTGGTGGGCAATGTGATGATTGGCGGCGTCGGCAAGACGCCGGTCACCATCGCCTTGGTGCAGCACCTGAAAGCACAAGGCTGGCACGCGGGTGTGCTGTCGCGCGGCTATGGACGCGAAGCATCGGGCGTTCAAGCCGTCACACCCAGCAGCATGGCACAAGACGTGGGCGATGAACCTTTGCTAATCGCCCGAGCCTGCCAAGCGCCGGTCTTTGTGGGAACTAGCCGCGTGGCCGCTGGGCATGCGCTTGTGGCGCAGCACCCCGAGGTGCAAGTGCTGGTGTGTGATGACGGCTTACAACACTGGCCATTGGCCCGTGATCTCGAGTTGTGTGTGTTTGACGAGCGCGACGTGGGCAACGGCCACTTGCTGCCCGCAGGCCCATTGCGTGAAGCATGGCCGCGTCAAGCATGGACCCGCGGGAGTTCCAAAAACGAGGTGCCTTGCTTAATCGTCAAAACTGTAGGCGACGCAGGGCCGAACGAGTTTGCTGTGCCACGTCGCTTGGCCGATTTTGCGGTACAGGCCGATGGCACACGACGCGCACTGCTCAGTTGGGGCCAAACACCTGTGCAAGCCCTGGCGGGGATTGCCAAACCCGAGGTATTTTTTGCCATGCTTCGCGCACAAGGTTTGACCTTGCGCCACACCCAAGCCCTGGCGGACCACGCTAATTTGCGGCAACTGCACATCGACGCTACACAAGGCGACGTGCTGTGCACGGAGAAAGACGCGGTCAAACTTTGGTCGCAGTACCCCCACGCTTGGGCTGTCCCCCTACAAACCACCTTGCCAACCGAGTTGCTCGCTGCGATTGACCTGCACCTCGCCGCGGCACGATACACAAAGTTATCATCCGCAAATGGACAATAAACTGCTTGAACTCTTGGTCTGCCCCGTGACCAAAGGCCCACTGGAATTGAAACGCGACACACAAGAGCTGATCTCGCGCAGCGCGCGTTTGGCTTACCCCATTCGTGATGGCATTCCTGTTTTGTTGGAAAACGAAGCACGCCCACTCACAGACGCCGAGTTGGAAGCGTAAATGTCGTTCTGCGTTTTGATCCCTGCGCGCATGGCGTCATCACGTCTGCCCGACAAACCCTTGGCCGAGATTGCGGGGCTACCCATGGTGGTACGGGTGGTGCAACGTGCCCAACGTTCTGGGGCATCACGCGTAGTCGTCGCGGCTGATGACGCCCGCATCGTGACCGCCTGCCAAGCGCACCACATTGACGTTGTCCTCACTCGCACCGATCACCCCTCTGGCAGCGACCGTTTGGCGGAAGCCTGCGACTTGCTGGACCTGCAAGACACTGATGTGGTGGTGAACGTGCAGGGTGATGAACCCTTGATCGACCCCACCTCCATTGACGCAGCAGCACAGCTGCTTCAAACACGCCCCGATTGCAGCATGAGCACCTTGGCACATGCCATCGACAACGTGGCGGACTTTGTCAATCCCAATGTCGTGAAAGTCGTGCTGGATGCACGCAACACTGCGCTGTATTTCAGCCGTGCGCCCATTGCTTGGTGGCGTGACGGATTTGCCCAAGGCGTTACCGCCCTGCCCGACCCCGCGCCACTGCGTCATGTGGGCCTGTATGGCTACCGCGTGGGGTTTTTAAGAGAGTTCCCTCGGCTGGCGCAAGCGCCGATTGAGGTAACCGAGTCGCTCGAACAGCTGCGTGCCATGTGGCATGGCCACCGCATTGCGGTGCATATCACCGATCATTCCCCCGGGCCTGGGGTGGACACGCTGGAAGATTTGGCGCGTGTCAGAGCCTTGCTAGGCGAGGCAGCGTAAGGCTTTCGAAGGGAAGCACGTGATATCCTCAACTAAGTCATAAAACGTAGACCATTAGGACCAAGCATGAGACTCATTTTGTTGGGCGCCCCCGGTGCTGGTAAGGGCACACAGGCCACCTTCATTTGCCAAAAATACGGCATCCCTCAAATATCCACGGGCGATATGTTGCGCGCCGCTGTGAAAGCTGGCACAGCCTTAGGCATCGAAGCCAAGAAGGTCATGGATGCAGGCGGTTTGGTCAGCGACGACCTCATCATCAACTTGGTCAAAGAGCGCATCGCCCAAGCCGATTGCGCCAATGGTTTCTTGTTTGACGGTTTCCCACGCACCATCCCTCAAGCGGATGCTATGAAAGCCGCAGGTGTGAAGTTGGACTATGTATTGGAAATCGATGTGCCGTTTGATGCCATCATTGACCGCATGAGTGGTCGCCGCTCACACCCAGCCTCTGGTCGCACCTACCATGTCAAGTTCAACCCACCCAAAGTGGAAGGCAAAGACGATGTGACGGGCGAAGCTCTGATCCAACGCAACGATGACAAAGAAGAAACCGTCAAAAAGCGTTTGGATGTGTACAGTGCTCAAACACGCCCTCTGGTCGATTACTACTCTGGTTGGGCCAAAGCAGATGCAGCGGCAGCCCCCAAATACCGAGCCATCAGCGGTACAGGGTCGGTGGAAGAAATCAAAGAACGCGCGTTCCAAGCCCTTTCGGCTTAAACCCCTTCAAGCCTTGCGTTTGAAAAAGCTGCTCTGTAGAGCAGTCTTTTTTATGGGTTGTACCGCGCACAACGCACTGGCCGCTTATGGCCGTCTCGCGATCAAATCCAACACCAATGCAACACGTGCCTGCACCGCTGTGAGCAATCCTGCATACGGCAACACATCTGTATCCCGCGATTGCACGCCGCCCCATGCACAGCGCGAAGCACGCAGCACATGTGCGCCTTGCTTTTGCGCATCGAGCAGCGCTGCCTCTAAGTCATGGTGCAAGGTGCCGTTGCCCGTCCCCGCCGCCACCCATCCATCAGGTGCGTCATGAGCCATCAACGTGCGCACCATGCGGCCATCAGCACCCACATGGTTAAACACAAGTGCCACATGCGGCCAATCCGTGCAAGCCAAGACCTGCGCCACACTAGGAATCTGCAGCGATGCTGGGTGGCTCACATGGGCTTGTGACGTGAATGGGTTGCGTTTATGGCTATGACTTTTTTGCACGGCAAGACCTGTGTGAACTTGACCCGCACAAACCACCGACACCCCAACTGAACCCATCGATTGAACCCACGAGAAGGCCTCTTTCAAGTTGGCGGTGCCGTCGCTCTCAGGCGCGTTGGCCGGCAGCATCGCACAGGTGAGAGCAACAGGCTTGTTAGGTTGCAAAACGGCTTGCAAAAAATAAGCAGTTTCTTCCAACGTGTCTGTGCCGTGGGTGATGACCACGCCTTGCACCTCGTCTTGCGCCGCCCAATGTGCCACACGCTCCAACAAGCTTTGCCAAACGGCAAATGACATGTCTTTGCTGTCGATTTGAGCCACTTGTTCGGTCAACACGTTCAAGCCTGCTGGAACCACGCTATGGAGCAACTGAGCCACATTGACTTGGGCTGCCTTGTAGTTCTGAGGCTGATCCACATCCATTGCCAGCCCAGCGATCGTCCCGCCTGTGGCTAAAACAACAATTTTTTTAATTTTTTTTACATTCATAGCTTGCTAAACTCAAAAAACTGGTTAAAAATACAGTCACTGGATGTCTAAACAGACCCCCCCCTCAAGCCACACATTGTGCAGGAGTCGAACCGATGATTGAAATACCTAAACTCACCGCCCGTCAGCAGCAGATCTTGGAGCTCATCCAATCTGCGATTGCCAACACTGGTTCGCCACCCACCCGCGCCGAGATTGCCAACGAACTTGGCTTCAAATCAGCCAATGCGGCAGAAGAGCACCTGCAAGCCTTAGCTCGCAAAGGCGCGATTGAATTGGTCAGTGGCACCTCGCGCGGAATTCGCCTCAAAGGTGGCAACCAGCGCAGCTACCAAGAGAGTGCTTTCAGCACTTCTCCCTCTGGCTTTTCATTACCACTGGTGGGACGCGTCGCGGCAGGCTCACCTATCTTGGCGCAAGAGCATGTGGAGCAAACCTATTTTGTAGAAAGCAGTTTGTTCCAACGCAAGCCCGACTATTTGCTGCGTGTACGCGGCATGTCCATGCGCGACGCTGGCATCATGGATGGTGATTTGTTAGCTGTGCAATCCACCAGCGATGCTAAGAACGGCCAAATCGTGGTGGCGCGCTTGGGCGAAGACGTCACCGTCAAGCGCTTTCTCAAAACGGACAGTCACATTGAATTACTCGCAGAAAACCCCGACTTCAAAACCATTGTGGTCGAGCCGGGTGAGCCCTTTGCAATTGAAGGTCTGGCCGTCGGCCTGATCCGTAACACCATGATGATGTAAAGAAAGAACGACCATGAGCATCGCACTTTTTGGCGCTTATCGCCTCTTGAACCCTCTGCAAAACGTCGTCCGTAGTTTTATGCCCGCACAAGCCTTTCAAAGCACACGTCGCCCACTGCCCCTGCGCGTAGCCCGTGTGATGGAAGCCCAACACAACCGTAAAAACGCGGGTCGTATGGTCATCTCTGGTCGTATGGCCGATGTGTGCGCCGAACTCGATCGCTTGGCAGAACTCGAAAACCGCCACTGACATTTGGAGGTCGGGGCCAGTCAAACTGGACTCGCAAAATAGGCCTTTCCACGTCGGAAAGCATCACGACGCAAGGCACAATTGGGAGATGAATATTGTCATCCTCGACGACTATCAAGATGTCGTGCGCAAACTGTCTTGCGCCTCCAAATTAGAAGCTTATCCCGCCAAGGTTTACACCAACACCATCAAAGGTGTGGGTCAGTTATCAGCCCGACTCAAAGACGCAGAAGTGTTGGTACTGATTCGCGAACGCACACACCTCACGCGTCAGTTGTTGGACAAGTTACCCAAACTCAAACTCATCTCACAAACAGGCAAGATGGGCAGCCACATTGATATTGCCGCCTGTACTGAACGTGGCATTGCGGTTGCAGAAGGCTCGGGCTCGCCCATTGCACCGGCCGAGTTAACTTGGGCCTTGATCATGGCAGCCATGCGTCGCCTGCCACAATACATTAGCAATCTCAAGCACGGTGCTTGGCAACAATCCGGCCTCAAAGCGGGTTCCATGCCAACCAATTTTGGCTTAGGTCAGGTCTTACGCGGCAAGACTTTGGGCATTTGGGGCTACGGCAAAATTGGGCAACTCTTGGCAGGCTATGGCAAAGCTTTTGGCATGCGCGTGTTGATGTGGGGCAGCGAAGCCTCACGCGAACGGGCAGCGAAAGACGGCTTGAATGTGGCTGAATCAAGAGAAGCATTCTTTGCAGAGTCCGATGTGCTCACCCTCAATCTGCGCTTGGTCGATGAGACACGAGGGATTGTGAAGCTGGCCGATCTGAGTCGCATGAAACCGACGGCTTTGTTGGTCAACACCTCACGCGCCGAATTGATTGAGCCTGACGCACTCATCACAGGTTTGAACCGTGGCCGCCCAGGCATGGCCGCCATTGATGTGTTTGAAAGCGAACCGATCATGCAAGGCCACGCGTTGCTGCGCTTGGAAAACTGCATTTGCACACCGCACATCGGCTATGTGGAGCAAGACGGCTACGAGCTGTATTTCGGAACGGCTTTTGACAACGTGGTGAACTTCATCAAAGGCACGCCGACCAACATCGTCAATCCCGGCGCTCTACAAGCACGTCGCTAAAGCCGTTTCATACACATGAACCCCATCTACAAAACAATTGGCATCGTAGGCGGTGCGACTGAGGCACTGCAAATCGCCTTGGAAGGCGTCGCCGACTTCGCCACCATTGACCGTATCTTGCGCGACCAGGCGGGCTTCCAACTCAGTCCATTCGAGTTGCTAGACCTCGCAGGTTTGGATGTCGCCCACGAAGCCATGACATCTATCTACCAACAGTACTGGCACGAGCCACGCTACCGCCCCAGCAACCTGTTGACACAACGCTTGGCCACTGGCGCACGCGGTCAAACAACAGGCGAAGGCTTCTACAAATACGTCAACGGCGCAGCGCAAATAGCCGCCGAACCCGTGACGCCCACCGTCGCGGACATGCCCCCTGTGTGGGTGTCCACACGCGCCATGCGCCGACCCGAGTTGTTGCAGTTACTCAAAAACTTGGGTGCCAAGATTGAAACAGGGGCGTCGCCCTCGGCACAAGCGCTGTCCATCGTGGCACCCTTGGGCTTTGATGTGACTACCGTGGCCATTGTCGAACGTCTCGACCCCGCCCGCACCGTCGGCATCGACATGTTGATTGACGACAAGCTCACACAACGTCGCGTGCTGGCCACCAGCCCTGCCACGCGTGCAGACATGCGCAACGCTGCTCACGCCCTGTTTGCCAGCGATGGCAAAGCCGTGACGGTGATCCGTGACAGCGCTGGCTTTGTGACGCAACGCGTGGTAGCGCACATCATCAACATTGCGTGCGACATGTGCCAGCAAGGCATCTGCACACCGCAATCATTGGAGGCCACAGGCGCGTTCGACCTAGGTCACACCATGGGCCCGCTGACGATGGGCGACAAATATGGGCCTACCGAAATTTTGGAAGTGCTCTTCAATGTGCAAACTGTGTACGGCGACACCCGCTACCGCCCTAGCCCGTGGTTACGCCGCCGGGGTGCCTTGGGCTTGAGCCTGTTGCACGTCGAAAGTTGAACCCCCATGAGCACACAACGCAAAAGCACCAACCAAGATCCGATCTTGATCTTGTCCTTGTCAGACCCCGCGTTACGCAACGCCATGGGCGCGGATGCACGCGCCGCGAACGTGATGGATAGCATCAAAGAACTCGTCAACGATGCCAGTACGCAATCGCGTACCCACCAGTTAGCGCAAGAGCGCAACCACTTTGTGAAAAATTTGCATCACCCCAATGCAGGCGCTGGCATCCAAGCCTTTCTGAGCAAAGACTACCCCATTTACAAATAATCACACCACTCAAACCCCGCTCATCAAACGGGTCTCCTGAGTGACAAATTCTTACTTTGAGGTCACACAAAAGACAAGCGATGGACGATCCTATTCTTAATATCGAAGAACGTGAGGCCATCAACGCAGGACGTTGGTTCTCATCACTTTCACCCTCACTCAGGCATGACATTCTTCGATGCGCTTACGTCAAACGATGCAGAGACAGCGACTTAATCGCCGCACGCGGCGATCCAGCCGAAGAGTGGATGGCCTGTGCCAAGGGCGCGATACGCGTCAGTTCCACATCGCTGTCGGGCAAGCAAGTCACGTTCACGTATGTAGAGCCTGGGATTTGGTTTGGCGACGTGGCGATTCTGGACGGCGATCGCCGCACGCACGACGTGTACGCCCATGGCGACACTACTATTTTGTGCCTCGGCAAGGCGGACTTTCAAAAAATTCTCAGCCAACATGTGGAGTTTTACGAAGCCATGTTGCGCTTGCAAGCGCGTCGCATTCGCCAACTCTTCGGTTTGGTGGAAGACCTCAACACCCTGCCTTTACGTTCACGCTTGGCCAAGCAACTGCTGCACTTGGCGCGCAGCTACGGTGTGCAAAGTCTCACCAATACACAAGAGATGCGCAGCGGCCTGCATTTGGCGCAAGAAGAATTGGCGCAACTCTTGGGTGCATCACGCCAACGCGTGAACCAAGAACTCAAAGCCATGGAACGCGAAGAAGCCATCCGCATCGAGCCGGGTGGTTTGGTGATTCGCAACCGCGACGCCTTGTTACACATCAGCGAAGCCGCCCACTGACTGGCGCGTGCGCATGAGCAGGGACACCGCCCTTTCCCAGCTGATGCATCCAGCACACAGCATCGATACTGCCGCGCTGGCCACATGGCTTGGTCAGCACCTGCCCCGCTTTGAAGGTCCGATCTCACTGGACATGTTCAAAGGCGGCCAATCTAACCCCACCTATCAACTCAGCACACCCAGCAAGCGCTATGTGATGCGTACCAAACCTGGCCCCGTGGCCAAGCTGCTGCCTTCGGCCCACGCGATTGAGCGCGAATTCAAAGTCATGCAAGGACTGCATGGCACCGAAGTGCCCGTCCCCGAAATGCATGTGCTGTGTGAAGACGAGTCCATCATTGGCCGGGCCTTTTATGTGATGGCATTTGTGCCTGGGCGTGTGCTTTGGGACCAAACCCTGCCCAGCATGAACAACGCCAAACGCAGCGCCATCTACGACGAGATGAACCGCGTAATCGCAGCGCTTCACACTGTCAATTTTGCGGCGCACGGGCTCGAAAGCTATGGACGCCCAGGCAATTACTTTGAGCGCCAAATTGGGCGTTGGATCAAGCAATACCTCGCCTCTGTCACGCAGCCGATTCCTGAAATGGACAAACTCATGGCATGGCTGCCCGCCAACATGCCCGCCAGCGCACAAGACGCCAGTAAGGTGAGCATCGTCCACGGTGACTACCGTCTCGACAATTTGATGTTTCACCCCACTGAACCCCGTGTGCTAGCCGTGTTGGATTGGGAGCTCTCCACCCTCGGCCACCCACTGGCCGACTTCAGCTACTTGTGCATGGGCTGGCACATCCCACCTGGCACATTCAGAGGCATTGGCGGCATGAACATCGCCGCCCTAGGCATCCCAAGCGAGACGGACTACATCCACCGCTATTGCGACCGCACAGGTTTGGCCACACCTGCCGACTTGAAAGCGGATTGGAACTTTTACCTCGCCTACAACATGTTCCGCATTGCAGCCATTTTGCAAGGTATTGCCAAGCGCGTCGAAGCAGGCACCGCCTCCAGCGACCAAGCCAAAGCCAACGGCGCAGGGGCACGCCCCATGGCCGAGCTGGCATGGCAATTTGCACAACAAGCCTAAGAAATAGAGACAAGGAAAAACCACCATGAACTTCGACTACACCGACAAAGTCAAAGGCCTACAAACTCGGCTACTCGCCTTCATGGACGAGCACATCTATCCCAACGAAAAACGTTTCTACCAAGAGATTTCGGCCAACCGCGCCAAAGGCAATGCGTGGGTTCCCACCCAACTCGTGGAGGAGCTCAAACCCAAGGCGCGTGCCACAGGTTTGTGGAACTTGTTTTTGCCACGCAGTCCACGTGCGCTGGAGGGCTTGAGCAATTTGGAATACGCGCCCTTGTGTGAAATCATGGGCCGCGTGCCGTTTGCTGCGGAAGTGTTCAACTCCTCAGCCCCTGACACAGGCAATATGGAGACTTTTGAGCGCTACGCTAGCGAAGCCTTGAAAGACCAATGGCTAGAGCCCTTGCTGCACGGCGACATTCGCTCGGCTTTTTTGATGACGGAGCCTGCGGCCGCCTCATCCGATGCCACCAACATTCAATGCAGCATCGTGCGCGAAGGCGATGTGTACGTCATCAATGGCACCAAGTGGTGGAGCTCAGGTGCTGGGGACCCACGCTGTGCGGTCTACATCGTGATGGGGAAAACCAATCCCGATGCGCCACGCCATGCACAACAAAGCATGGTGGTCGTCCCTGCGAATGCAGTCGGCGTCAAAGTGCTTCGCCCCTTGAACGTGTTTGGCTATGACGATGCACCACATGGCCACATGGAAGTCGCACTCACCGATGTGCGTATCCCCGTTGAAAACATATTGCTCGGCGAAGGCCGAGGCTTTGAGATCGCACAAGGCCGCTTAGGCCCAGGCCGTATCCATCACTGCATGCGCACCATTGGCGCCACAGAGCGTGCGCTGGAGTTGCTGTGCAAACGCATCAGCAGCCGCGTGGCTTTTGGCAAACCGGTCTCGGCACAAGGTGTCTGGCATGAGCGCATTGCAGATGCACGCATCATGATTGAGCAAGCCCGCTTACTCACCCTCAAAGCCGCGTACATGATGGACACCGTGGGCAACAAGGCCGCGCGCGCAGAAATTGCGATGATCAAAGTGATGGCGCCCAACATGGCTTGCCAAATCATTGACTGGGCCATTCAGGCGCATGGAGCAGCAGGCGTATCGGATGATTTTCCTTTGGCATACTCCTACGCCAACCAACGCACACTGCGCTTGGCCGATGGGCCTGACGAGGTGCATCGCCAATCCATCGCCAAACTTGAACTGGCCAAGCATATGGCCACTGCACCACAAGAGGTTGAAATCCCCATCACACGCGGTTGCTAAGGAATCCAAATGATCGACGTTTACTCTTGGGCTACGCCCAACGGACACAAAGTACACATCATGCTTGAAGAGTGTGGCTTGCGCTTGGGCCGTGATTGGCTGGCGCACCCCATTCACATTGGTCAGGGCGACCAATTCAAGCCTGAATTTTTAAAGATCAGTCCCAACAACAAAATCCCAGCTTTGGTAGATCCGCATGGGCCTGACGGCAAACCCATCAGTCTGTTTGAATCAGGCGCCATCTTGTTGTACCTCGCGGCCAAAACCAGTAAATTTTTACCCAAAAGTGGGCGCGCTAAATTCGAAGTACTGCAATGGATCATGTTTCAAATGGGCGGTGTAGGTCCGATGTTGGGCCAAGCACATCACTTTCGCATTTATGCGCCAGAGAAGATTGACTATGCCTACAACCGCTACACCAATGAAGCCAAACGCCTGTAT
>NZ_JAVKLW010000004.1:0-33113 GCF_031538885.1 Limnohabitans sp. | reverse complement strand
TTGGTATCGTTCTTCTCGGCTGAGGTGCTTGTACATTGGGCAACTTCGACTTGGCGGTTAAAGCGGCCATGATGCTCTCGCATCCTCAGCCACCTATAACCAGTTCATCTTTGTTGCACTTCGTCCTTGAATCCGCCTTTGTTTAGGTAAGGGGATAAAGCTGATACAAAATTTCTAATATTGTAATTTTCAGGGTAAGTTCAGTCCCGCATGGAAAACCCTTTGTAAGCGAGACTTAAGGAACAGCCTTCTTCAGCCAATCAGCAAACGCCGCACACTCCCAACGGTCCATCGCGCCCGTGCGCCAACACAGGTAATGCCCGTGCGGGCTGGGCACTTGGCGCGGGAAGATGCGCACCAGTGTGCCGTTCTCTAGCCACGGTGCGCCTAGCTTCAAGCGCACCAAGCCCACGCCTAAGCCTTGGGCCGCAGCGTCGCAGACCAAACCAATGTCGTTGAAGCTGCTGCCGTCAATCGGCTCCGGCCAGTCTTGGTCGTGCGCGGCAAACCACGTGCGCCAAGGCTCCAAGGGGCTGCGCAGCAGTGTGGCGTCAGCCAAGTCTTCAGGGGTGTCAAACGGGCCGTGTTCGCGGATGTAGGCGGGCGAGGCCAAGGGCGTCACATCGTCTTTCATGATGCACACATGCTCCACATCGGCGTAGCGGCCTGTGCCAAAGCGGATGGTCAGGTCGGCGTCTTCGGCCACCACATCGAGCAGCGGGATGCTCACTTGCAGCGTGAGGTCAATCTCAGGGTAGGCATCGGCAAACTGGCGCAAGCGTGGCATGACGATGGAGCGCGCAAAGGTGGGGGTGATGGCCAAGCGCAGCTTGCGTTTGCCAGGAGCCGTGCTGCCGTCTTTGCCAGGGAAGCGCTCCAAAATGGCCAAGCCTTCGCGCACATGGGCAAGGTATTCGCTGCCTTCGGTGGTGAGTGAAAAGTCCGCACGGCCAAACAGCTTGACGCCCAGCAGCTGTTCGAGCTGCTTGACGCGGTGGCTCACCGCGCTGGGTGTGACGCACTGCTCTTCCGCGGCTTGGGTGACCGAGCGCAACCGCGCCAAGGCCTCAAACGTGAGCAAGCACTGGATGGGCGGGATGCGGCTGGCGCTCATGTGGATAACGCAGGCCTATTTGAAGATGACGGTCTTGTGGCCATTCAGCAGCACACGGTGTTCGCTGTGCCATTTGACGGCGCGGGCCAACACTTGACTTTCGGTGTCGCGGCCTTGGGCGGTGAAGTCTTCGACGGTTTTGCTGTGGTCTACACGGGCCACGTCTTGCTCGATGATGGGGCCTTCGTCCAAGTCTGCCGTCACGTAGTGGGCGGTCGCGCCAATGAGTTTGACGCCACGGTCATGCGCTTGGTAGTAGGGCTTGGCGCCCTTGAAGCTGGGCAAGAAGCTGTGGTGAATGTTGATGGCGCGGCCAGACAACTTTTTGCACAAGTCGTCGCTCAAGATTTGCATGTAGCGCGCCAGCACCACCAGCTCCGCGCCTTCAGCCTCAATCACCTCAAAGGCTTTGGCTTCGGCTTGTGCTTTGGTGGCTGCTGTGACGGGGATGTGGTGGAACGGCACGTTGTAGCTGGCCGCCAATTGGTAGAACTCGCGGTGGTTGCTGACGATGGCGCGAATGTCCAAAGGCAGCAGTCCGCTTTTGACGCGGAACAACAAGTCGTTCAAGCAATGGCCTTCTTTGCTCACCATCAAGACGGTGCGCATGGGCTGGGTGGTGTCGTGCAGGGTCCACTTCATGCCGAAGGTGCCGGCAAAGGTGGCGAGCTGTGCGCGTAAGTCGCTTTGGCCCACGGCGTCACACGCAAATTGCACACGCATGAAGAACAGGCCCGTGTCGTGGTCGTTGTATTGGGCGGCTTCTTCGATGTTGCCTTGGCGCTCTAGCAAAAAGCCAGACACGGCGTACACGATGCCCTGGCGATCAGGGCAAGACAAATTAAGGATGTAGGCAGTCATGGCGGCGATTGTAGGTTTGACGAGGCGTCAAAAAGGGCGCGTTAAAAAGGGCGCCGCAGCGCCCTGGTGTCCTACGCGTGTCTTCTTGGTGCAGGCTCAGTGCACCACGACTGGGTTTTGGGCCAGCTCGGCGTAGCCCGCCAAGGTGTCCTCCACCTCTTCTTGGGTGGGGGCGTTTTCTTGCCAAGCGCGCAGGTGGACTTGGAACTGCTCGGCCCAAGAGCCTTCGAGGTAAATCTCTTTGCCTGAGCGCTTGTCCACGATCTCAAAGCCGTGGCGGGCCAGTGCAGGCACATCAGGGCGGACAGGCACCCACGCGTCATCTTGCACCTGAAGGTGCATCACGGAGTACGTGTCAGAGTTGTAAAGCATGTCCATGGGGTTCTTTCGACGGAAAACGAATTTCATCTAAGCATATCGGATTCAAACGGCCAAATTCAAGGGCGGGGCTTTTCGACTTTGTTTAAAAGTTGGTCCACAAAGTCGCCATTGGCGTTGGTGATGCGCAAACGCACAGGCAAATAGCCCAAGGTGGGCGCAAACCACAACTCAATGTGCTGGTCAAACTCGCGACGTGGTTTGCGGTTGAGTTTGATGGCGCTGATCTCGCCAAATGGCAGTTGCAGCATTTCTTCTTTCTCCACCAAGAACTGCCACACCTCGGCCTCGCGTTGTGACACGGTTTGGAACGACAGCATGGTGCCCGCCGGGAAACGAGTCGGGTCCGCTGCCAGCAAGCTGCTGAGTTGCAGCACCACGCTCAAGCGGTCTTGCGCGCCTTTGAGCAGTGGGGCATCGGGTGAGTTGGCGCTGAAGCTGATGATGCCTTTGTTGCGCTGGAAATGGGCCGCCAACTCACTGCGGGTTTTGTCGCCAAAGCGGGTGGGCATGATGCCCTCTGCCCCCAGTATGCCCTTACTGATTTGTACGCGCGAGCCCAGCAAAAAGGCGCTCACCTCCAAACGGGCTTCGTAGTCTTTGTCATCTTGCAGCCACAGCAATTCGGCAGAGGCCCAGTAATTAAAGCCCTTGGCTTGGCCCTGCACTTGGTATTTCAGCAGGGCAGAGTCTGGCGCCTTGAAGGCCGTCACCTCGGTCAGGCCTTCGCTGCCTGCGCGTTTGTAAGGGGGCAAGTCCACGGCAGCGGCGCTGCGTGCCGGCAGGCCGACGGGGGCCGTGAGGTCTTGCCCGAGGTCATCAAACTTCACCGCTTGGTTGTTTGCGCCCGCCTCTGCGGGGGCTTCTTCTGCGGTGGCGGTTGGCGCTGGTTTGGCGGGCGCGGGCCGCACAGGCTGGGGCACTTGTGGCGCACGCGGCGCGGCCACTTCAATTTGTCGTGTCACCAAGGCTTGTGTGCGCAGTGGTTTGCCCGAGTCGGGAGCGAGCCACACAGGCGCACCTGCCAACAGCCACAGGTGCAGCAGCAACACCCCCACCACCAACAGCACCGCATGTTTGCGTTGCAAATGGTGGGGCTGCGAGGGCAGGGCACGGGCGTGCATGGCGGTGTGGCGATCTTTCATAGAATCGTGGCATGAAATTAGCCACATACAAAGACGGAACGCGTGACGGGCAACTGGTTGTCGTGTCGCGCGATTTGAGCACCGCGCATTATGCGACGGGCATTGCCAGCCGCATGCAGCAAGCCTTGGACGATTGGGGCTTCATCGCCCCGCAACTGCAAGATTTGTATGACACCTTGAACCACGGCAAAGCGCGTCACGCCTTCCCGTTTGATCCTGCCTTGTGCATGGCACCCTTACCACGCGCCTATCAGCGTCTCAGGGGGGCGGCGTACCCCAGCCACACCGCGTTGCTCGGTCAAACGGAAGCAGGCTTGGTGCTGCATCAAGCGGGCAGCGACCGGTTGCTGGGTGCGCAAGATCCGCTGGTGTGTGCCAGCGAAAAATTGGAGGCTGATTTCTCCGCTGAAATCGTCGTCATCACCGGCGACTTGGCGCTGGGTTCATCGGTAAACGAGGCGCTAGAGGCGGTGCGCTTGGTCATGCTCAGCAACCATGTCACGCTGCGCAGCTTGGCTGCATCCCACAGCCTGCAAAGCCAACCTGTTGCTGCATTCAGTCCTGTGGCGGTCACGCTCGACGAGTTAGGGGACGCATGGGACAACGGGTGTGTACACCTCACCGTGCAAGTGGCGTGGAATGGCCGCAAGGTGGGCATGTGCGATGCAGGCTCAGACATGCGCGATCACTTTGGCCAACTCATGGCGCATGCGTGCAAAACGCGTCCTGTGCGTGCGGGCACCCTCGTCAGCAGTGGCACCCTCAGCAACGCTGGGGTCGAGAAAAACGGAAAAACCGAATGGCCCAAGGGCTATGGTTGCATCGCCGAAAAACGCGCCATGGAAACTGCGCTTGACGGCAATGCCACTACCGCGTTCATGAGGTGGGGCGACACACTGCGCATCGAAGCCAAAGGCAAAGAGGGCCAAAGCATGTTCGGGGCGATTGACCAAACGCTGACATCACTCAACCCATAAACGCGACGCCGTCAAGGCTTTATTAATGGGTGTCATAATTCTGACCATGCAACAGTTTCGCAATGCCCTCCACATCACCCGCCTCGTGCTGGTGTGGTTTGCGTTGTCTGTAGGCGTGGCCATTGCTTCACCCGTGCTCAACCCCATGGATGTGGTGTGTACTGGCACTGGCATGATAAAGCTGGTCGTGCATGGCGACGATGGCAGCGCTGCACCTGCCAAAACGATGGACTGCCCTTTGTGCGTGGCCAACACTGCGCCACCGCCCGAGGTCAACACCATGTTGGCCCAACCCTCCCCACTGGCCCATGCCGTGCAGCCCATTGCGGCAGCGCACATTGCGGCCGTCACTGCGCCTCCGCTGCCATCGCGTGGGCCCCCTGCACTTTTCCTTTGATCGTTAAAGCGGGCGATTGGCTGTTAAGCCGCCGCCTAGTTTGTTGGCTTTGTGCCGCCTATTGGCGTACGCATTAGTCATCGAGATTTCAGGAAAAATTTATGGAAAAACGAAAACTATCCCACATCGTTGGGGCGATAGCCCTTGTCTTATCAAGTACGGCCATGGCGCAAAATCAAAATGTCCACGAACTCAACACGGTGGTGGTCACGGGCAAGGCGGAGTCGCTGACACAAAGCTCCATTGAGAGTGCCAAAGAAAATGTCAAAACCATTCCCGGTGGCGCATCTGTTGTTGACTTGAATCAAGTGCGTGAAGGGCGTCAATCAACTTGGAGCGACAGCCTTGGCTTGACACCAGGCGTGTTTATCCAAGACCGATTTGGCTCAGAAGAGGCGCGTATTTCCATTCGTGGCTCCGCCCTTAGCCGTACCTATCACGGCTTTGGCACGAAGGTGATGCAAGATGGTGTGCCTATCAACTACGCCGATGGCATGTTTGACATGCAGACCTTAGACCCCAATGCGTCACGTTATGTGGAAGTATTGCGCGGCCCAAATGCCACCCCCTATGGCGCGACCACCTTGGGTGGCGCTATCAACTTTGTGGCGCCGGCGGGTTATACAAGCCCCTCGTTTGTGGGCAAGGCTGAAGCGGGTAGTTTCGGTTACAACAAAATCTTTAGCAGCATGGCGGGTGTGGCGAAGCCGACGCAGTCGGGCGGCAATGCGTGGGACTACTACGTGGCAGGTTCACAAACCCAACAAGACGGTTTTCGCCAACATGCAGAAATGCAAAACCAAAAGCTGTTGGCTAACTTTGGCGTGAAAGCGAACCGCGATGTGGAGTCCCGTTTTTATGTGGCCGCCGTTCGCAGCCGCACCCAATTGCCAGGCTATTTGACCAAAGCGCAGTTGGAATCGACCCCCAACATCCGCAACTCGGGCGCAGCCTTCGTCCATGACAACAACCAGCGGCGTGACGTGGATTCACAACGCGTTGCCAACAAAACAACCGTTCGCGACGGCAACAATGTGTATGAATTTGCCGCCTATGCCATGCACTACAACCTGTGGCATCCGATTTCATTCGGTGTGATTCAGCAAAAAGTTGATACGCAAGGCGGCCATCTCAAGCTCACTAACACATCAGGTGCAAACCAGTTCACGGTTGCCTATCTACCAAGCACAGGAACGACCAAAGGCACGTCGCACGCGCCACATGCCAGTGGGTTGGTGACAGGCAAGCCCACATCCGACTACGCACAAACATCCACCAACCACACCTTCTTTGTGGAGGACAAATACCGCATCTCTGACAAGACAACTTTGGTGGGCGCATTGCAGTACGACAAAGCGAATCGCAAAGTTTCGGATGTGGTTGCCGCAAGCAACAACTACGACCACAACTTCAGCCAATGGAGCCCGCGTGTGGGTGTGACGCACGACTTGACGCCCCAGCGCCAAATTTTCGCCAGCGTGAGCCGAAACTTCGAAGCGCCGATTCATGGCTTGGCGGGGACAACAACTTTAGCCACCAAAGCCCAAAGCGGCACAACGTTTGAAGTAGGCACACGCGGCGAGGCGACAGACGACAACAGCCAATATGGCTGGGATGCAACCTATTACCGCACACACTTGAGAAACGAATTTTTGAGCGCTTGCGTTGTTGCGGGTTGTCAAAGCCCGACAACGACCAACGTGCCAAAGTCCATGCACCAAGGCGTTGAGTTGGGGCTTAGCCATTTGTACGCGAACCAAATCGGCAGCCGTATGGCGTTGCTCTACAGCGACTTCAACTTCGTGGGCAACGCAGCTTACGGCAACAACCAACTGCCAGGCTTGCCGCCCCTCCTTGTTCGTGCAGAAAGCCTTTACCGTTTTGGTGCAGCGATCAACGGCAAGCCCAGCATTTATGCTGGGCCGAAATTGGAGTGGGTGCCACGCCAAGCACCGATGGACAACACCAACACGGTTTACCGTGATGGCTACGCCTTGTTCGGCTTCAAAGCGGGCCAAGCCATTGACAAAACATGGTCGTGGTTTGCAGATGCACGTAACTTGACGAACAAAAGGTATGCCGCAGACAGCAACATCTCCGCCAACTTGGCGGGTGTAAACACCGCAGCCTTGTACTACCCAGGCGATGGGCGCGCGTTTTACTTTGGCATTGAAGCCAAGTTCGATTGATTCACCCTGAGGATTTGAATAAATGAAACACACGCACGTCATCTTTGCCGCCTGTTTGGCTTTATGCGGCGTTCAAATCGCCCATGCACACATCGTGCTGTCTGAACCGCAAGCGGTTGCTGGCAGTTACTACAAAGCCACGCTGCGGGTCGGCCACGGTTGCAATGGCGAATCAACTCGCGGCCTCGTCGTGCAAATCCCCACAGGTTTTCAAGGGGCCAAGCCGCAGCCCAAATTGGGTTGGACTCTCACCACCCGCAAAGCCAAATTGGACAAGCCCTACAACAGCCACGGCAAAACAGTGACTGAGGATGTGGTGGAGCTGCGTTGGACCGCGGCCAGCCAAGCTACCAATTTGCCAGATGATCACTTTGACGAATTTGCCTTCATGGGACGTTTGCCCGAGCAGGCTGGTCCCTTGTGGATCAAGATTTTGCAGACCTGTGAGAACGGTCAAAATGATTGGTCAGAGATCCCCGCCAATGGCACATTGACACGCGGTTTAAAGTCGCCTGCGGCGCTACTGGAGGTGCAGCCCAAGGCCGCGCACGAACATCATCACTAACCCCAAGGAGTTCATATGCAGTTTTCTAAACATCTCATCGCCGCCGCACTCACCACCGTGTGCACTGTTAGCGCGTTTGCACAAAACGTGGTCGTCACCGACGCATGGGCGCGCGCCACAGTGCAAGGCCAAAAGGCCACGGGCGCATTCATGACCCTCACTGCCAACGACAGTACCAAGCTGGTGGGCGTGAGCAGCCCCGTCGCAGGCGTGGCCGAAATTCACGAAATGAAGATGGACAAAGACGTGATGAAAATGGCAGCGTTGCCCAACGGCCTTGATCTACCCGCCGGTAAAGCGGTCAATCTCAAACCTGGTGGCTATCACGTCATGTTGATGGACTTAAAAGCCCCTTTGGTCAAAGACACCACCGTGCCTGTGACCTTGACGCTCCAAGACGTCAAAGGCGTGAAGTCCAACATCGAGTTGAAGGTGCCAGTGGGCATGCAAGCGCCCATGATGCAGCCACCCAAAGCGGGCGATCACCAGCACGGTGATCACAAGCACTGAGCTGTCAGCCAAGCGTGGGCTGAGGTTTGGTTTAATGTGACTTATACATACAGGAGACAGCCATGGCCAACCCTGCCAGTTTTGATTTCACCAAGTTCGTTCCAGGCTTTGACTTTTTGAAAAATCTCACGCCCGGTGCCAACACTTCCGCTGCCTCAGGCGCGTCAGGTTGGGTCGCCCCTACCTTAGACCCTGAAGAGCTCGACAAGCGCATTCAAGAACTCAAGACCGTCCAGTTTTGGTTAGAACAAAACAGCAAGGCTGTGGGCGCCACCATTCAAGCCCTTGAGGTGCAGCGCATGACGCTGAACACCTTGAAGGGGATGAACATGAGCTTGCACGACTTGGCCAAGTCACTCAAGGTCAAGCCGCAAGAGGCCGCAGAGGCTGCGCCGCCCAAATACACATTCACACAAGCCGCACCTGCACAGGCAGAGCCCGAGCCAGAAGCGCCCAAGGCACCACCTAAAGCCAGCAAGTCGCGCAGCAAAAAAGCAGCGGCGGCAGGCGTTGTTGATCCCTCGCATTGGTGGGGCGCGTTGACAGACCAGTTTCAGCACATTGCCAGACATGCCATGAACGACATGGCACACCGCGCCCACGCGCATGCTTCAACCGAAGCGGCCAAGCCTGCGGCGAAGAAGGCCGCAGCCAAACCCGCACCCCGCAAAGCCGTTGCCCGTAAAACCGTAGCCAAGCGATGAATCTTTTCCCCTACGGGCACGCCACCCATCCACAGTGGGAGATGGCCGCAGGTTTGGTGCTGGCGCAATTGCGCGCGCACATGGCCTTGCCCGAGTACGCGGATGCACCGTCGCTTGGGCTGCTCTACATCACGGACCGTTATGCCCAAGATGCGCAAGACATCTTGTCGCACCTGAGCGCCGAGCTGCCCGAAGTCACCGATTGGGTGGGCACGGTGGGCGTGGGCGTTGCGGCCAACAACGTGGAGTACTTTGACGAGCCTGCACTCAGCGTGATGCTGTGTGACATTTCGCCAGAGCACTACCGCGTGTTCAGCGGCGTGGCGCCTTTGGCGCAAGCGGGTACTTCACTCGGTGGCCGTTTTGTGCCGCACACCGCACTGCTCCATGCCGATGCGGGCACGCCTGATGTGCCCGAGCTGATTGCTGAATTGGCCCAACGCACGGCCAGAGGCTATGTGTTTGGTGGCTTGTCGGCCAGCCGAGGCGAGGTGGTGCAGTTTGCCCTCAATGGCGACGGCAATATGGCGGGCCAAGGTAAAGCCACAGGCGTGTTTCATGGTGGTTTGAGTGGCGTCGCGTTTGATGCCGAAGTGGCCATGGTGTCGCGTGTCACGCAAGGCTGTTTGCCTGTGGCACCAACGCACATCATCACCAGCGCAGACAACAACGTGGTGCTCACCTTAGATGGTGAACCCGCGCTGCATGTGTTGACGCGTGATTTAAAAATTAATTTGACCGACAAGCAACCTGCCATCGCCAAAGTGCGTACCACCTTGGTGGGTTTGTCAGATGCGCATGACCCCGCGGTGAAACGCACGGGCGAGTTTGACGACGCGGTACTGGTGCGCCACATCATTGGCATCGACCCCGAGCGTGATGCAGTGGCCGTGGCGCAACTGGTAGACGTGGGCATGCGCCTCACGTTTTGTCAGCGCAACGCAGCGGCCGCACGTGCCGACTTGAAGCGCATTTGTGCCGAAATTCGTGAGGCTTTAGAGCCTGAAGAAATGACCGCCGATTTGGCGAGTGCACTACGTGAAGACGCCAGCATCCACCCACACCCAGCCCGTCGCATGGCCGGTGCAATTTACGTGAGCTGCGCGGGACGTGGCGGCCCTCACTTTGGGGGTGAGAGTGCCGAGATGCACATTGTCCGTCGCACTTTGGGCGATGTGCCGTTGGTGGGTTTTTTTGCCAGCGGCGAGATTGCCCACCAAGCGCTGCATGGTTACACCGGCGTGTTGACGGTGTTCATCACTGAGGCTTGATTGCGCTGCTGCCTTGTGACGTGGTTTTAAACGCCGCGTGCGCGGTCTACCTTGAACTTGGCGCGGAACGCACCAAACTGGCCGACATCCAAAGCCTCGCGCACTTCGCGCATGAGGTTGAGGTAGTAGTGCAGGTTGTGGATGGTGGTGAGCATGGGGCCGAGCATTTCGCCGCAGCGGTCTAAGTGGTGCAAGTACGCACGGCTAAAGCCGCCACTGGTCGTGCCATCGGCGCGTGTGTGGCCTGCGCAGGTGTAGCAGGTGCAGGTGTTGTCGAGCGGGCCGTGGTCTGCCTTGTGGCGGGCGTTGCGAATTTTCAAATCCCCAAAGCGGGTGAAGAGGGTGCCATTGCGCGCGTTGCGTGTGGGCATCACGCAGTCAAACATGTCCACGCCGTCGGCCACGCCTTGCACCAAGTCTTCGGGCGTGCCCACGCCCATCAAGTAGCGTGGCTTGTTCTCGGGCAAGCGGTGCGGTGTGTGTGCCATGATTTCTAGCATTTGGTCTTTGGGCTCGCCCACGCTCACGCCGCCAATGGCGTAGCCGGGGAAGTTCATCTCCACCAAGGCGTCCAGCGACTCTTGGCGCAGGTTGGTGAACATGCCGCCTTGCACGATGCCAAACAGCGCGTTGGGGTTTTCAAGCCGTGCAAATTCATCCTTGCTGCGCGCGGCCCAGCGGCGACTCATCTCCATCGATTTGCGAGCCTCGGCCTCGGTGGTGCGATGGCCTTTGGTTTCGTAGGGTGTGCATTCGTCGAGCTGCATCACGATGTCGCTGTTGAGTGTGGTTTGAATTTGCATGCTCACCTCGGGCGACATGAACAGTTTGTCGCCGTTCACGGGCGAAGCAAACGTCACCCCTTCTTCGGTGATCTTGCGCATGGCGCCGAGGGACCACACCTGAAAACCACCGCTGTCCGTGAGGATGGGTTTGTGCCAACGCTCAAAGTCGTGCAGGCCACCGAAGCTTTGCATCACGTCGAGGCCGGGGCGCATCCACAGGTGGAAGGTGTTGCCCAAAATGATTTGTGCGCCCATCTCTTCGAGGCTGCGCGGCATCACGCCCTTGACGGTGCCGTAGGTCCCCACCGGCATGAAGATGGGGGTTTGCACGACGCCGTGGTTGAGCGTGAGCGTGCCGCGGCGGGCGTGGCTGCCTGCGTAGCTGCCGTCTGCGACAGGGGTGTCGTTTTTGAGAACGTCAAACTTCAACATGGTCGGTCTTTCAAGCAGATTTTTTCTCAATCAGCATGGCGTCGCCGTAGCTGAAGAATCGGTATTGGTGGGCAATGGCATGGCGATACAACGCATGCATGTGCTCAAAGCCTGCAAACGCGCTGACCAACATGAGCAAGGTACTCTTGGGCAAATGGAAGTTGGTGATGAGCACATCCACCACCTTGAACGTGAAACCAGGCGTGATGAAGATGTGCGTGTCGCCACTGGTAAACCCACTTTGCGCCCAGCTCTCTAGTGTGCGCACACTGGTCGTGCCCACCGCCACCACGCGGCCACCGCGTACGCGGCAATCGGCAATGGCTTGGATGGTTTCTGCGGGGATGTTGTACCACTCACTGTGCATGCGGTGTTCGGCCAAGTTCTCGGTCTTCACCGGCTGAAACGTGCCCGCACCCACATGCAGCGTGACGCTGGCGCGTGACACGCCTTGCGCCGCAAGCCCCGTCAGTACGCCTTCGTCAAAGTGCAGTGCGGCAGTCGGCGCAGCGGCTGCGCCCGGGTGCTTGGCAAACACAGTTTGGTAACGGCGCTCGTCCTCGGCTTTGTCTTCCTCGGTTTCGTGTTGCGCGTCAGCGGTGTTTTGGTGGCGGGCTATGTAGGGCGGCAGCGGCATGTGGCCGTACTGCTGCATGAGGGTGTGCGGTTCGTCGCTGAACTGCAAGCGAAACAGCGCTCCATCAACGGTCGGCCAGCGGCCCAAGAGCGTGGCGGTGAAGCCGCCGACTTGTGGCCCGCCGTTCATCAACAGCTCGGTCCCCACAGGCGGTTTTTTGCTCACCTTCATGTGGGCCACGACTTCGTGGTTGGTCAACACGCGTTCGACCAACAGCTCCAGCTTGCCTCCTGTGGGTTTCTCGCCAAACAGGCGGGCTTTCACCACTTGGGTGTCGTTGAACACCAGCAAGTCGCCGCCTTTCAGCAACGAGGGAAGGTCTTTGAAGGTGCGATTGGCAAACTCAGCCTGGCGGCCATCGAGCAAACGCGAAGCGCTGCGTTCAGAGGCGGGGTGCTGGGCAATCAGGGACTCAGGCAGTTCGAAATCAAAATCGCTGAGGGTATAAGTATGTGACATGCGCTTGAGGGCCGGACGGGCCCGTTCCAAGTAAAAACAGCCGTGATTTTCGCACGGCTGTTTGTATCTCAAGCGCTTCGAGGAAAAGACTTAAGGAAGGTCTGCACAAACAGGCACAATTTCACCTATGCAACACCCATTCGCCGCCTTCCCCGCCAACCGCCCCCGCCGTCTGCGCTGTGACGACTTCACACGTCGCTTGGTACGCGAACATGCGTTGAGCGTGAACGATTTGATCTACCCCGTCTTCGTGCTTGAAGGCAACAAACGCCGCGAAGCCGTCGCTTCCATGCCGGGCGTGGAACGCTTGAGCCTCGACTTGCTGCTGCCCGTGGCTGAGCAATGCGTCAAGCTCGGCATCCCCGTGATGGCGCTGTTCCCCGTCATCAGCGGCCACCTCAAAACGCCTGACGGCCTTGAAGCCACCAATCCCGAGGGCCTCGTGCCGCAGGTAGTGCACGAACTGAAAAAACGCTTCCCCGATCTCGGCGTGATGACCGATGTGGCCTTAGACCCCTTCACCAGCCACGGCCAAGACGGCTTGCTCGATGACACGGGCTACATCCTGAACGACGAAACCACAGCCCTACTGGTCCAGCAAGCGATGACGCAAGCCAATGCAGGCGTCGACATCGTGGCCCCCAGCGACATGATGGACGGGCGCATCGGCGCGATTCGCCAAGCGCTCGAAGCCACAGGCCACATCCACACCCGCATCATGGCGTACAGCGCCAAATATGCCAGTGCGTTCTATGGCCCGTTCCGCGATGCCGTGGGCTCTGCCGCGAACTTAGGCAAGAGCGACAAAAAGGTCTACCAAATGGACCCAGGCAACACCGACGAAGCCTTGCGCGAAGTTGCCTTGGACATTGCCGAAGGCGCGGACATGGTGATGGTCAAACCCGGCATGCCCTACTTGGATGTGGTGCGTCGCGTGAAAGACGAGTTCAAAGTCCCCACCTTCGCCTACCAAGTCAGCGGCGAATACGCCATGCTCAAAGCCGCTGCGCAAAACGGCTGGCTCGACCACGATGCCGTCATGATGGAAAGCTTGCTCGCCTTCAAGCGCGCAGGGGCCGACGGCGTATTGACTTACTTCGCCATTGACGCCGCGAAGAAACTACACGGCTTGGCTTGATGCACTTGCCAGAAATTCGTCTGTCGCAAACGCCCAGCGCATATTCTGTGGGCAGCGCTGACACTGGCCAAAACCTGGGTCACAAACGTGCGCCTGTGGTTGGATTTCCTATACGTGGCTGATACACGAGGGGTGGCGTTAACCCCGTGCGGCGTGCAGCACGTCGCGTGTTTGCAAGGCAACGCGGCGTGCGGCGTGCGCAAAATCGTCGCCCTTGGACGCATACAAAATCGCACGCGATGAGTTGACGATGATGGGGCCTGTCGTCTGCCCGTCCGTCACACGCAAGCCCGCTTTGACTGTGGCCACCACATCACCACCTTGTGCGCCTACGCCTGGAATGAGCAAGGGCAAGGTGGGGGCGAGTTCACGCACGCGCTCAATTTCCTTGGGGTAAGTGGCCCCCACCACCAAGCCGAGTTGGCCATTGAGATTCCACGGGCCTTGGGCCAACTTGGCGACATGCTCATACATCAACGGCTGGCCTTCGACGGAGGCAAGGCGTTGGTTTTGCAAGTCATCCCCGCCGGGGTTGGAGGTGCGGCACAGCAAGAACGCGCCTTTGCCGTGGTATGTCAAATACGGTGCCACCGAATCCCAGCCCATGAAGGGCGAGAGGGTGACGGCGTCAGCACCGTAACGCTCAAACGCCTCAATGGCGTATTGCTCGGCGGTGCTGCCAATGTCACCACGCTTAGCGTCCAAGATGATGGGCACATGAGGGGCGACGCGGCGCATGTGCGCCATCAAACGCTCCAACTGACCCTCGGCGCGGTGCGCAGCGAAGTAGGCAATCTGGGGTTTGAAGCTGTTCACCAAATCCGCCGTGGCATCGACGATGGCCGCGCAAAAGTCGTAAATCTTGTTCGAGTCACCTTTGATACGGTCTGGGAACTTGGTGGGTTCGGGGTCAAGGCCCACGCAGAGCATGGAATTGTTTTGGCGCTCGGCGCGCTGAAGCATGTCAAAAAAGGTCATGGCTAGATTTTAGAAGTCAAACACGCACGCGGAACAACACGACCAACTCACTCTGCTTTGAAATAAAAATGTATGAAGAGGTGCCTGTCATTTCTCCACCAAATGCCGCCACAGCAAATCTGCCATTTCATGGCTAGGATGGAAGGCTTGTGGTTTTTCTCGGTACGCACGGATTTCCATGACGGCCTCCAATGAAGGGCCGCTGGGCAAACGTACCTGAACCAATTTTTGCTCTCGCACTTCTTTTTGAACCGCACTGAGCGGCAAGAAGGCCACGCCATGTCCTTCCAAGGCCATGGCTTTCAAGCTCTCCGCCATGTCTGTTTCGTAAACACGATTCAAATGAACTGTGGTTTTGATGTCATTCAATAAAAAATCAACTACCCGACTGAGATAGGCACCGGACGCATATGCCAAATAGGGTGCGGACTTTCGTGCCGTCGCCGGTAACTCAAAGAGCGACTGCCCCGTTTGCGTTGGTTTGGCAAACGGCGCGAGCAATTCTTCGCCTAAGACGACCATATCGAACCGATCTGGGTCTAGCTGTAATGGCTGCGAAGGATGGTGGTACGCAATCAAAAAATCGCACCCCCCTTCCACCAAACGCAAAACGGCGTCGTGCACATTCAGCGCAGTTAGCCTGCTTTTAATTTCACCAAACTGATGCTGTAGCCCGGCCATCCAGCCCGGGAAATAGGTCAACGCCAGCGTATGCGGAACAGCAAACTCCACCACGTTTTGGTTGTCAGAGGCATGTCCGCGCAGCATGGCGCGCGAAGTTTGCAGCGATTGCAACATGTCTATGGCTTGCGCATGCAAGGTTTGGCCGGCCACGGTCAAGCGCGTTGGGTAAGAGCTGCGATCCACCAAGTCCACCCCCGCCCAAGCCTCTAGCGCCTGGATGCGGCGAGAAAAAGCAGGTTGCGTCACATGCCTGAGTTTGGCCGACTGACTGAAACTTCGAGTTTCAGCCAAGCTCACAAAATCTTCCAACCATTTAGTTTCCATGTCTCAAATTATGCGGCGCGGACACAACTGCATGCGCCATCTGCATATGCAAGTCTTGCATGACTTGTCTCGATCTTGGCCTTGGACATGGCTGGCTTGGTTCTTTAAGCTCACCAACACTTCTTACTTCACACCAAGGAAACGCCATGTCTTCAACTGATACACGCACGCACACCCTACCGTCTTACTTGCCCGCTGATGACTTAGGGCCTTGGGGGACTTACTTGCAGCAGGTGGATCGTGTCACGCCGTACTTGGGTTCGCTGTCGCGCTGGGTTGAAACGCTCAAGCGCCCGAAACGCATTTTGATTGTCGACATACCAATCCAAATGGACAACGGCACCATCGCGCACTTTGAAGGCTACCGTGTGCAGCACAACACATCACGCGGCCCTGGCAAAGGCGGAGTGCGCTTTCACCAAGACGTGACCTTGTCGGAGGTGATGGCACTGTCTGCGTGGATGTCTGTGAAAAACGCGGGGGTCAATCTGCCGTTCGGAGGTGCGAAGGGAGGCATTCGCGTTGACCCGCGTCAACTCTCGCATGGTGAGCTGGAGCGCATCACGCGCCGCTACACCAGTGAGATTGGCGTCATCATCGGCCCAACCAAAGACATCCCCGCGCCCGACGTCAACACCGACGACCGTGTGATGGCCTGGATGATGGACACCTACTCCATGAACGAGGGCAGCACCGCCACGGGCGTGGTCACGGGCAAACCCATTGCCTTAGGTGGCTCACTGGGACGCCGAGAAGCCACAGGCCGAGGCGTGTTCACCGTGGGTGTGCAAGCCGCTCAAAAAATTGGGCTTGAGGTGGCAGGCGCGCGCTTGGCGGTGCAAGGCTTTGGCAATGTAGGCGCCGTCAGCGCACAGTCGATTGCGACATCTTGATTCCCGCCGCACTGGAGCAACAACTCACTGAAGCAAACGCCACCCAAATTCGCGCCAAGCTCATCATCGAAGGGGCCAACGGCCCCACCACACCACAAGCCGACGACATCTTGGCCGAACGCAATATTCTGGTGGTGCCCGACGTGATCGCCAATGCAGGCGGCGTGACCGTGAGCTACTTTGAGTGGGTGCAAGATTTCTCCAGCTTTTTTTGGAGCGAAGACGAAATCAATGCACGCTTGGTGCGCATCATGCGCGAAGCCTTTGAGCACATTTGGCAGACAGCACAAACACACCAAGTCAGCTTGAGAACCGCCACCTTCATCGTGGCTTGCACACGCATCTTGCAAGCACGTGAGCTGCGAGGCCTTTACCCCTGATTGGCCTCGGCGCTCCCGCGCAGATGCGCCATGGCCAAGCACAAGTCTGCCCAGACCTTGGCCTTCTCTGGCAAATTGCGCAACACATAGGCGGGGTGGTAAGTCACCACCACGGGCAGGTTTTGGTATTGGTAGACGCGGCCCCTCAGCTTGCCCAAGGGCGTGGTCTCCACGTCAGGTACGGTGTCGCGCAGCAGCGCTTGCACCGCAAAGCGGCCCACAGCCAAAATCATTTTGGGTTTGAGCAAGACCACTTGACGCTCTAGGTAAGGCAAGCATTGCGCCACCTCTTCGGGCTTGGGGTTGCGGTTGCTGGGCGGGTGGCACTTGAGCACGTTGGCGATGTACACGCCACCGCCCTCCGCCGTGCGCGCGCCCGTGCGCGAGAGTTTCATCGCACTCAGCATGTTGTCGAGCAGCTTGCCCGCTTGGCCGACAAAGGGTTCGCCTTGCAAGTCTTCGTTCTCGCCAGGGGCTTCGCCCACGATGAGCCAATCAACTTGCGGGGCAAGGTCCGCCGCAGCAGGTGCGCCCACACCAAACACCGTGTTTTTGCGAGAGCCACAGAGCGCACAAGCTTGGCAGGCAGACACCGTGGTGTGCAACGCTGACCAGTCCATTTGGTCAATGCCTTCGGGGCGCTGAATGAGGATGGGCGCAGCCTTGGCTGCGGGTGCGGCGGCAGGCATGGAACGCGCCGCTGCTTGTTCATAGCCTGCGGCGTTCACCAAGGCCTGCGTGGCCAGTTCGCTGGCAGCGGCAAAGCTACGTGCTTCTTCGGCGTGGGCTTGCAGCACCACATCGGCAGGCGCAGAGGCTGAGACATCCACCGCCAAGGCCTCCACCACAGGCGCGCCCATGACGGCGGCTTCCGACATGGGCGACCACACGCGTACGCCCATTTCGGCCAGCATGGCGCGTTGGCGTTTGTCGAGGCGCAAGGTGTCGGTCATGGGTGCGTAGCTTACAGCTTGAACGACATGACCACCGCATGTTCGCGTTGGCCCTGGTCGGCGGAGTAATAATTTTTACGCTCCCCCACAGGTCGAAAACCGTAGCGCTCGTACACCTGCATGGCGTGGGTGTTGCCCACGCGCACCTCCAGCCACAGCCATTGGGCTTGACGGCTGCGCGCCCACACCGACAAAGCATCGAGCATGAGCACACCATAGCCTTGGCCCTGAAACTCGGGCGACACGGTGATGTTGAGCAAATGCACTTCATCCACGCCCTCCATGGCGACCCAGTAGCCTACCAAGGTGTTGCCCCCCATCAGCGCCAGCAGTTGGTAGCCTGATTTGAGGGAGCCGGCAAAGTTACCGCGTGTCCACGGGTGGGCGTAGGCGCTGTTTTCGATGCGCAGCACGTCGTCGAGCAGTGCCTCTGTCAACGGCTCTAGGCGGACTTCGGGTTTGAAAACGGCACTCATAAGGCGGCAGCTTGTTGCGCTTTGAGTTGCATGAGCTCGTCAGTGGTTTGCGCCACTTTGTCGCGGATGTAGAGCGGTAGCGCTTCTTCGGGGGGCACGGCGGCCCCTGTGGCCCACGCGGCGGGGGCCAAGCGCAACAGTGCGGCGGCGGTGGGCAAGGCCATCACTTGCGGGGCTGTCAGCGCAGCGGGCCAACGGCCTGCGTAAACGAGCCATGCGTTGCCTGCGGCGATGAAGGCTGGGCTTGAGTTTTGCGCAGCAGCATCTGCCCAATCAGCAGGCCAGTGCAAGGCCTCAGGGCTATGCAACTCGGGCTCTTGCACGCAGCGCCACGTGCCTTGCCTCTGGTTTGCTTCGCCCGCCGCATCGACAGCGTTTGGCACGAACTCATAGGCCGCCACATACACCTGCGCCATGCGCGCGTCCATCACGGCCAACACACGGGTCACAGGCGCAGCATCCCCTTTTGCAGCATTGGCCGTACGCGCCTCTTCAGCCACGGCCAGTAAGGTGTCGATGGGCAGCACGGGCAAGTTCGCGCCAAAAGCGAAACCCTGCGCAACCGAGCACGCCGTGCGCAAACCTGTGAACGCGCCCGGCCCACGGCCAAACACCACGGCTTGCAGATCGGTCAAGGCCAAGCCCGCTTCTTTCAACAGCGCCAAGGCCTGCGGAATCATGTGGGTCGACGTGAGCGCCCCCCCTGCGCTGGTGTGCGTCCAAGTCTGTGCGCCGCGCGCGACGGCGAGGGAAAGGGTGTCGGTGCTGGTCTCTAAAGCCAGCCACTGGTGGTGGTGCATGGGCTGGATTATCCCAGCCGTGATAATTTGCCCATGAACTGTTCGTACATGCCCACTTTGCGCTGGCGCACCCCACGCCGCCCACACGCGCGATGGGGGTTGACACGCTTGCGCCTGCGGTTGCCCTTGCGCTTGGCGTGTGCATTCGCTTTTGCCGCGCTGTGCGCCGCCTTGCAAGTACACGCCGCCCCACATGCCAAAGCCATGCGCAGCGAACCGCCCAAGCACACCACAGAGGATGTGGGGCAGTTACCGCCAGAAGTACAAGCGGCCCTGCAACGCGCCAAAGTGCCGAGCGAGCACTTTCATGTGATGGTGGTTGACGCACAGGCCAACAACGCCCCGCGCCTGAGCCACCAGGCGCAGGTGCGCGTCAACCCTGCCTCGTTGATGAAGCTGGCCACCACCATCGCCGCGCTGGACACGCTCGGCCCCGCGTTTGTGTGGCGCACCCCCGTGTATGTGGACGGCCCCGTGCGCGATGGCGTGCTGCAAGGCAACGTCTACATCAAAGGCAGCGGTGACCCACGCTTGGGGGCGGAACGGTTGTGGCTGCTGATGCGCCGCATTCAAGGCTTGGGCATTCAAAAGATTCAAGGCGACATCATGCTCGACCGCAGTGCATTCGACGTTCCGCCACGCGACGCTGCCAGCTTTGATGGTGAGCCTTTGCGGCCCTACAACGCCGCACCCGATGCGCTGTTACTCAACTTCAAATCGCTGCTCATTCAATTTGTGCCCGACCGCGCCGCCAATGTGGCGCGTGTGCAAATCGAGCCGCCCTTGGCCGGCGTGCAGTTCCCCGCCACCGTGCCCCTGAGCAATAGCGATTGCAGCGACTACCGCAGCGCCTTGCGTGCCGACTGGAGCGACCACACACGCATCCGCTTCGCAGGCAGCTTCCCCGCCGTATGTGGCGAAAAAATGTGGCCCATTGCCTATGCCGCACCCCAGCAGTTTGCACAACGCGCCATCGCGGGCATGTGGCAGCACGTGGGTGGCCAACTCAGCGGTCAAGTGCGTGAGGGCGCTGTCCCTGCCAACTTGCAACCGAGTTTTTATATTGAATCCGCCAGCTTGGCCGAGACCATCCGCGACATCAACAAGTACAGCAACAACGTGATGGCGCAACATGTGTTTCTCACCCTCAGCCAACAACAGCGCGGCGTGGGCAGCTTGGACAGCTCACGCGAGCTGATGCAGCGCTGGTGGCGCGAGCGTGTCGGTGGCGATGTACCCACCTTTGACAACGGCTCGGGCCTGAGCCGTGACGAACGCATCAGCGCCCAAGCCCTGGCGCGTTTGCTGCAAGTGGCGTGGGCCTCGCCCACCATGTCTGAGCTGATGAGCTCGCTGCCCGTGACAGGACTAGACGGCACGATGAAACGCAGCAAAGCGCAAGCCAGCGCCCACTTGAAGACAGGAAGTTTGCGTGATGTGGCAGGAGTCGCAGGCTTTGTGGACACGGCCAGTGGCAAACGCTGGGTGGTGGTGGCCGTGCTGCACCACGCCAACGCCAATGCGGCACGCCCTGCCCTAGACGCCGTGATTGATTGGGTGGCGCAGCAGCCCTGAACCACAAGACGTGACGTGCGCAGTATCTCACTGAGTATGTACAGCGCCTTCACCCTCGGCATCGCGCTGTGGCTGGCCTACGGCTTGCTGATTGAAGCTTGGCCTGTGGTGATCGCCAACGTGATCACCTTGATCTTGGCTGGGAGTATTTGGGTGATGCGTTTACGCTTTGGGCGCCAAGCATCGAAATAAATCAACGCCAACCGCTGCCTGTGGCCGCATACAAATAATTGGCAACCCAACGGTTACCTGCGGGCGTGAGGTGAATGCCATCGGCAAAAAGCATGGTGGTGTAACTTGTATTGGCATCATTGACATCACAACCGCCTATCAAGGTGACATTTGCTGCGGCAGCTGTACACGCAGGCGTGACGTGATTGGAAAACACCACTGATAGGCCCGCTGTTTCTGTCAAAAAAACAGGCGCCAAATTAGAAGCGTTTGCATAAATCACAGGGTTCGGACTGCGACCACCAAAGGCTGGACTGATGGTGCCCAAGATGGCGCTATTGAACGCATCCGTGGCGCCACTGATGCTTGGGTTAGCCAGCCCCCATGGTGTTTTTGAAACTTCAAGAACAGGCATGACCAAAATATGCGCCACGCCTAAACCCTGCAAGCGCCGAATCTGCCGAACCAATTCAGCAGGCGCGTTCACAAGATCATCACGCTCCTTCACATTAAACGTACCAATCGTGATGACCACCAAGTCGGTTTCGGAAAAAGCGCCCACCGACGTGATTTGCGCACTCAAATCTGCCACCTTTGCCCCGCCGCTCGCCGCACTCACCACATTGGATGTACCAAACAATGCAGCCACCTGCTCGACAACTGATGAGGTGGTGTGAGCGCCAGTGCGCACCGTAGGTGCAAGGCCACCAACGCTAGCTAATGCCGTACGGATGTCGTTGTACCCATCGCCCAAGCCAACCACGCGCTTAGGCACGAAAGGGTCCACCGTCTTACTGGATCCGCACGCAAAAAGCATGGTCGTCAGGGCAACAACACACAGCGTTTTTAAAGTGCGACTAAAAATTTTATTCATCAGAGATTCTCTTTGAGTACCGTCTTAGTTTAACGAGTTGGCGTTGCCGCCCGCGTCAAGCGGTCACGCACCCCCGCCCAGGCAGGACTTTGGGGCGGCGCCTCCACCCAGATCTGGGCGACGCCTTGGGCATCGAAGTCACGCAACTGGGCAAAGAGTTGGTGGGCGCAAGCTTCAGGGCTTTGCGGCATGGCCTTGCACGTGAACTGAGCGGCCTTATGGGCAGGCACATGCAAAGCGCTGCGCGACCACACGGCCACCGTGGCTACCCCCGTGTCAACGGCAGGCAGGGTAGGCGCAAAGAAGGTGTCGAGCGCTTGTTGCAATTCGGTGGCGGCCAGCAACCGCACTTGGGCGCTTGGCGCGTAATGCGACGCCAAGGTGCCCGAGGCACGGGGCGCATCCGCCTCTGGTGCAGTAGGCACGATCACGTCCACACCACCCGCTTGACTGAGCTGCTGCGGCGTCAATACACCGGGGCGCAGCAACACGGGTGCAACACGGGTGCAATCGACGATGGTGGACTCAATGCCCACATCACACGGGCCACCATCGAGGATGAGCAAGCTGTCGCCAAACTCGCCCGCCACATGCGCCGCAGTGGTGGGGCTGACACGGCCAAACAAATTGGCACTGGGAGCAGCCACACCCAACACACCCAAGGCTTCGGCCGCTTGCAGCACCGCATGGGCTGTGGCATGCGATGGGCAACGCAAGCCCACCGAGTTTTGTCCGCCAGCGGCGACCGCTGCCACGTCCGAGCGACGCGGCAAGATGAGGGTCAAGGGGCCGGGCCAGAAAGCATCCATTAACTTCTGCGCAAACTCAGGCACATGGCTGGCAAAACGCGCCACGCCTTGGACACTGGCCACATGCACGATCAGCGGGTGGTCGGCTGGGCGGCCTTTGAGTGCAAAAATTTTTGCCACGGCTGCGTCGTTGCCTGCGTCTGCGGCCAAGCCGTAGACCGTTTCGGTGGGCAGGCCCAACAAGTCGCCGCGCTGCAAGGCTTGTGCCGCAGCAGCGATGGCGTGGGGAGATTGGCCGTCAAGAATCATGGGCACCCAAAGAGATGGCTTGATGCAGCACA
Organism: Limnohabitans sp.; assembly: GCF_031538885.1. Classification (GTDB taxonomy): domain Bacteria; phylum Pseudomonadota; class Gammaproteobacteria; order Burkholderiales; family Burkholderiaceae_C; genus Limnohabitans. The sequence goes on along the minus strand of NZ_JAVKLW010000004.1, from coordinate 10,353 downwards.
ACGCGCGGCAGGGACACCGTTAAAACGGTGCGATGCCCAAAATAGCAGCGGCCTGCAAAGCCACCGCACGGGCGGCCTCTGGCGTGGCCGCCGTGATGTTGAGGTGGCCCATTTTTCGGCCCATGCGCGCTTCGCGTTTGCCGTACAGGTGCAAGTGCGTGCCAGGCAGCGCCAACACCTGGTGCCAAGCGGGCTCGGTCTGCAAAGAATTGGGTTCTGACCCCGATTGTTTAAACCACAGGTCGCCCAGCAAGTTGAGCATGAAGGCGGGGCTGTGTTGGCGGGGCTGAGTCAAGGGCAAGTCGGCCATGGTGCGCACTTGCAATTCGAACTGCGACACATCGCAAGCGTCTTGGCTGTAGTGGCCGCTGTTGTGGGGGCGAGGGGCGATTTCGTTGACGACCAACTGACCCTCTTGCGCCGAATTGGCCAACACAAAAAACTCGACGCACAACACGCCCACATAGCTCAGCGCTTGTGCCACGGCCTTGGCCGCGGTGATGGCTTGCTGTGCCAAGGCCTCGGGCACATTGCCCGCAAACACTTCGGTCACCGCCAAGATGCCATCGCGGTGCAGGTTGCGTTGCACGGGCAGGTTGACCATCGCGCCATCGCGGCCACGCGCCACGATGACCGAACACTCGCTGGCCAAGGGCAGCATTTTTTCCAACACGCAGGGCACTTGGCCCAACTTGGCCCAACCCGCATTCAACTCGTCACGCGTGGCCACGCGCAACTGACCTTTGCCGTCATAGCCCATGCGGGAGGTTTTCAAAATACCCGGCAACAACGTGTCGGCCTGGGCGGCATTGGCTGTCACTGCAAGTAAATCCGCCAATTGCGCCGGCGTGTCAATCACCGCATGCGGGGCCACAGGTACGCCGCAGTTCACGAAGTGGGCTTTCTCACGCGCACGGTCTTGCGCCACCGCCACAGCCGATGCCGCGGGTGACACGGATAAGGTGGCCGCGAGTTGCGCCAGCGCGCCGGCAGGCACATTCTCGAACTCGGTGGTCACTGCTTGGCACACCGCAGCGAGTTGCTTCAAACCTGCGGGGTTTAAGTAATCGGTGTGGATGTGGCGATGGCTCACCAAACCTGCGGGGCTTTGCGCATCGGGGTCGAGCACTGCGGTAAGAAAGCCCATGCGCTGCGCGGTATGCGCCCACATGCGGCCCAACTGGCCACCGCCCAACACGCCCAAAGTGGAGCCGGGCAGCAAGGGTTTCAAAACGTCGCTCATACGGGTGGCAACGTCATGTTGCGCGCCACTTCGGTTTGCGCCACGCGGAAGGCGTGCAGCTTTTCGGCCAAGGCAGCGTCGGTGGACGCCAGCAAGGCCACGACAAACAGTGCCGCATTGGCAGCGCCCGCATTGCCAATGGCAAAGGTGGCCACAGGAATGCCTTTGGGCATTTGCACAATGCTGTGCAACGAATCCATGCCTTGTAAATGCTTGCTGGCTACGGGCACACCCAAGACGGGGACAATGGTTTTTGCAGCCAACATGCCGGGCAAGTGCGCAGCACCGCCAGCCCCTGCGATGATGGCGCGCAAACCTCTGCTGTGTGCGGTATCCGCGTAAGCAAACATATCGTCTGGCATACGATGGGCAGAAACGACGCGGGTTTCAAAAGAGACGCCAAATTCTTGGAGAATCTGGGCTGCATGTTGCATGGTGTCCCAATCGGAATTGGAACCCATGACGACGCCGACTTGGCACTGAGTCATGATGAAGGCTGTGTGTGAGCAAAAACGAATTTTAAGACGGGACCCCCATGATTGATGTGACGATGGAAAATTTCGAGGCCGATGTGATTGCGGCTTCTCAAACCACCCCTGTACTGGTGGACTTCTGGGCGGACTGGTGCGGCCCCTGCAAATCGCTGGGTCCCGTGCTGGAAAAGCTGGAAATCGCTTATGAGGGCCGCTTCCAACTGGTGAAGATCAACGCCGACACCGAACAGCAGCTGGCTGGCGCCTTTGGCGTCAAGAGCCTACCCACCTGCATCTTGCTGATGGGTGGCCGCCCCGTCGATGGCTTCATGGGCGCCTTGCCCGAAGGGAAGGTGCGTGAGCTTTTAGACAAGCATTTGCCCTCTGTGGGCGAATTGACCGCGCAAGCCGAGGCACACGAAGCTGAAACATTGCTGCAAGCGGGCGATGTGCAAGCCGCACTGCACAAGTTGCAAGAAGCCCTGTCGCTCAACCCCAGCGACGAAGAGGCGCGCTACAACTTCGTCAAGCTGCTGATCTCCGCGGGTCACCTCGATGAAGCGGCGGCGGCATTGGCGCCCATGTTGGCGCAAATCCCATTGCAACTGCGCTTTGATGCTTTGCATTACTGGTTGCAAGCGCTGGAGTTCGTCAACATTGACCCACGCGGTGGCTGGACCTTGGCGCAGTTTGACGAGCTGATCGCCAAAAACAAGCGTGACTTCGAAACCCGTTTGGCCAAAGCCCGCACACACATCGCAGCAGGCCAGATGGAAGCGGCGATGGAGGAGCTGCTGGAAATCATCATGCGCGACAAATCGTGGAACGATGGCGTAGCGCGCAAAACCTATGTGGCCATTCTCGAATTGCTCACCCCACCTAAACCCAAAACGGACGATGCCGCCTTCGGTAAAACTGCAGGCGGCATCGAGTTAACGGGCAAAGCGACGGTGCCAGAAGACCCCATGTTGGAGATGATTTCTCGCTACCGCCGCAAGCTGAGCATGGCGTTGAACTGATCGCGACAAAAAGGCTCAGTCCTTCAACCGCCCCCAAGCCTCTTGGTACTTGGCGGCGGTTTGGGCAATCACCTCTTGCGGCAAGTGCGGTGCGGGGGGTGACTTGCTCCAGGGCTTGCCTTGCACTTGGGCTGTTTCCAGCCAATCGCGCAAGAACTGTTTGTCGTAGCTCGGTGGGTTCACGCCGTCTTTGAAGCTCTGGGCGTAGCTGTCGGCTGGCCAGTAGCGTGATGAATCGGGCGTGAGCACCTCGTCCATCAATACCAAGTCGTTGCTGGCATCCAAACCAAACTCAAACTTGGTGTCGGCAATGATGATGCCTTTGGCCGCCGCCACGTCACGCGCAGTCTCATAAAGGGCGATACTGACGATTTTGATTTTCTCGGCCAAGCCGCTGCCAATCATCTCGACCACCTGCTCATACGTGATGTTCTCGTCGTGGTCGCCCACAGAGGCTTTGGCGGCGGGTGTGAAGATGGGCTCGGGCAACTTGCTGGCGTTTTTCAAACCTTTGGGCAATGGCACACCACACACCGCTTGGTTCGCTTGGTATTCCTGCCAGCCGCTGCCTGCCAAATAGCCGCGCACCACAGCCTCAACGGGGATGGGCTTCAAACGCTTGACCAACATGGAGCGGCCAGTCACCTGAGCCACTTCGTCGGCACGTACCACGCTCTCAGGTGCTTCGCCCGTGAGGTGGTTGGGACAAATGTGGCCGAGCTTGCCAAACCAAAACAACGCCATTTGGGTGAGCAGTTCGCCCTTGCCTGGAATGGCCTCGCCCATGATGACGTCAAACGCGCTGATGCGGTCAGAGGCCACCATCAAGATACGGTCATCACCCACGGCATAGTTGTCGCGCACCTTGCCGCGTGCGAGCAAAGGCAAGGAGGTGAGCGCAGAGGTGTGCAGTGCTGTCATAGAAGTTAAATTATTCTGGCGATTACGCCTGATCATTGAGTGAGCTTGGAGAACACAAGCAGCGTAGCCAATGGCTTACTTAATCATTTCCACAAGATTAATTCCTTTGGGCATCACCAAAATTCCTTGTGGACTTTTTCCGGTCGTAAAAATTGTGTGCCAAAAATTATTGTTTGCCTTCCCACCAAACACCGTCTCAGAAAGGTCTTTATTCGCCCACAAAGGCAACTCCGCAAGACTGCGAATGAAATTGCGAATGTTGTTCCAAAGCTGCTCGGGGAAAGGATTTTGAAAGAGGCGCTCTTCTTGAATAGGTTTGCCCATATTAATGAAGTAGTTGTATGCGATTTGCTGGACAAATTTCAACCAGTTGTAAACCACCTCTTCCTTACTCATTCGAAATGCCCTCAGATGAGGCAAAGCGAATTGCTCACCTTTTTGCAAGCGACTTTCAATCTTGTCGGTTCCTATGTCACTGTCGAATTTTCCGATGTATATCTCTTCCGCAATTACATTCATTAACCGAACAATTTGTGCCGTCTCCAACTCCCGAGGATTTTCTGCGCTCTCCAAGCCGTAATCCAAACGGGACTCGAGCACTTCTTGATAAACAAAAAACGAGTAAAAGGTTTTATCAACTGAGCTGTAAGAGAGGGGGCGCTCTTTGCCTCTGCCACCATAGTCGATGAAGTCACGTAGCTTGTTATCTGGCGAGGACGTCACCGCGTCACGTACTGCGTCCAAGATATACCGCTTCATTTCTCTAGACTGTCCTTTGTAATGATTGACTAAATCACGCTCACTAAAACTTAAATCGTCTTGAGCTCGTTCGGTCTCCAATCTGTAACGATCAATTCGATCTCGATAAAGCGTACTGCCTAAGTGTCGTTGAACAGATTTATCAAAGGCGACTTGCTTAAGTGATGTGCCCGCGTTGAAATTTGTCGTAATCAGCGTGTCTGCTTCTGGATCAATGAACACACGCACTGGCAACTCCTGAACTCCCAACATAATTTGAGCCGCCGCTTTATGCTGCCCATCAAAAACATGAACCGCGCTCTTGCCATGCGAGGAAGTCATCCACGCCAAAGGAATGTGCAACTGTGGTCGTCGTTGATGAAACTCCTCTACCAGTTTTCCGATATTGGCGCCAATAGGACGCGGGTTAATTCGATCGTCATGGCGTAAGTAGCGAATTGGCAATTTCACAAAAAAGTAGCGAAAACCACTAAGTTCATCTTGATGCACAGGCAACGCTCGAATCGTGTTATCCCCCGCATCATTCAATGTGAATTCAATTAAGTCGCTCGACAGCTTAAACGTCAACTCAGCCTTGCCACCACCCGCTTGTTTCAAAATATCACTGAGATTCGGGCTTCGATTTTCGGATTCAAGCGCTTCTTTCAATGAAACAAATCGCTGCAAAATTCGCGCTACTTCTAAGTGAGTAGCTTGCTTTGAACGATTACAACTGGCATGCGTCAACGCAAAGTTGCTGGAGTCATCTCGACCACCTGCCTTAAGAGGAATCACATGGTCTACATCTAAGCCGTCTTTGTGTAGAACCAAATCCATTGATTTTTCACAAATAAAACAATTCCCATGCTGCACGACCCAAAGTTTTTGCTCTAAGTCACTACGCTCTTGGGCGCTTAATCGGTTCAAAAATAAAGACGCCATCGCTTCTACTCTGCTCGCGCTTATTTCACCAACTGAGCGAGTTCGCCCTTGGCGTAACGCGCCGCCACCACCAAGAGGCTGTCGCCCTTGACCTTGCTGCCTTGGCCTTCGCAACCGAACTCCAAGTAGCGTTGCTTGCAAATGTTCATCGCCGCTTCACGTGCGGGCTTGAGCCACTCGCGGGCGTCGAATTTTTCTGGGTTCTCAAACATGAACTTACGGGCCGCCGCCGTCATGGCCAAACGGATGTCGGTGTCGATGTTGACCTTGCGCACACCGTGCTTGATGGCTTCTTGGATTTCAGACACGGGCACGCCGAAGGTCTGCTTCATCTTGCCGCCGTACTGGTTGATCATGGCCAGCAGGTCTTGCGGCACGCTGCTTGAGCCGTGCATGACCAAATGGGTGTTGGGGATGCGCGCGTGAATTTCTTTGACGCGGCTGATGGCCAAGATGTCGCCCGTGGGTTCGCGTGTGAATTTGTACGCGCCGTGGCTGGTGCCAATGGCAATCGCCAAGGCGTCGAGCTGGGTGGCTTTGACAAACTGGGCGGCTTCTTCGGGGTCGGTCAGCATTTGGCTGTGATCGAGTTTGCCCTCGGCACCAATGCCGTCTTCCTCACCGGCTTCACCGGTTTCCAAGTTGCCCAAACACCCCAATTCGCCTTCGACCGACACACCCACTTTGTGCGCCATGGCTACCACTTGTTGGGTGACTTGCACGTTGTAATCAAAGTTTGCTGGGGTTTTGCCGTCTTCCATCAACGAGCCGTCCATCATGACAGCGCCAAAACCGAGGTCAATCGCGCCTTGGCACACCTTGGGCGATGTGCCGTGGTCTTGGTGCATGACCAAGGGAATGTGTGGGTAGGCTTCGGTGGCGGCTTGGATCAAGTGCTTGATGAAGGGCTCACCGGCGTATTTGCGTGCGCCCGCGCTGGCTTGCAAGATGACGGGGGCACCCACGGCGTCCGCAGCGGCCATCACGGCTTGGACTTGCTCCAAGTTATTGACGTTGAACGCTGGAATGCCGTAACCATGCACAGCCGCATGGTCCAGAAGTTCGCGCATTGATACGAGTGCCATGGGGAATCCTCAAAAATTAAAAACGTGTCATCACTGCCGACAATTTTAAATCGGCCGCTTGTCTGCCCGCTGACCAGCTCAAAAGTCAGTCAGCGCCAGCAACAGGGGGTGGGCATGGCGATCGGTTAGCGCACTTCGCAAATGCGCAGCATATTGGTGCCACCGGGCGTGCCCATGGGGTCACCGCAAGTGATGGCGTACACATCACCCGTGTCCACGATTTCGCGCAACTTCAAGTGCGCTTCGGCTTGGGCCAAGGCGGTGTCGCGGTCGGCGCTGGTGTCCATGAGCAAGGGGCGCACATTACGGAACAAGGCCATGCGGCGCTGCGACGCCACCTTGGTGGTCACCGCGTAAATCGGAATATGAATGCGGTGGCGGCTCATCCACAGCGCGGTCGAGCCCGATTCGGTCAAGGCCACGATGGCCTTGGCCCCCAAGTGGTGTGCCGTGAACAAGGCGCCCATGGCAATGGTTTGGTCAATGCGGGTGAAGGTTTGGCCTTTGAAATCGGCGTCCAACTCCACGTCTTCGGCGGCTTCGGCAGCGGCGCAAATCTTGGACATTTCTTGCACGGTTTCGAGGGGGTATTTGCCGGCAGCGGTTTCCGCGCTCAACATCACGGCGTCGGTACCATCGAGCACGGCGTTGGCCACGTCGCTCACCTCGGCACGGGTGGGCACGGGGTTGGTAATCATGCTCTCCATCATTTGGGTGGCGGTGATGACCACCTTGTCGTGTTGCCGCGCCAGCTTGATCATGCGTTTTTGCAGCGCAGGCACTGCGGCATTGCCCACTTCCACCGCCAAGTCACCACGCGCCACCATGATGCCGTCGCTGGCACGCAAGATTTCGTCCAACAGCGGTATGGCCTCGGCGCGCTCAATCTTGGCAATCAAGCCTGGCTTGTGCTTGTATTCAGCGCCCGCCACATTGGCGAGTTGGCGCGCCATTTCCATGTCGGTGGCGTTTTTGGGGAAGCTCACGGCAAGGTAGTCAGCCTGGAAACTCATCGCGGTTTTGATGTCGTCCATGTCCTTGGCGGTCAAGGCTGGGGCGGTCAAGCCACCGCCTTGTTTGTTGATGCCTTTGTTGTTGGACAGCTCGCCGCCCACCTTGACGGTGGTATGGACTTGCTCGCCGCGCACCGTGTCGACGGTCAACACAATCAAGCCGTCATTGAGCAGCAACAAGTCGCCAGGCTTCACGTCGCGCGGCAGCTCTTTGTAGTCGAGGCCCACGCCTTGCAAGTCGCCGGGTTCGGTGCGTGAGGCGTCGAGCACAAACTTGGCACCGTTCTCGAGCATGACCTTGCCGTCCACAAACTTGCCCACGCGAATCTTGGGGCCTTGCAGGTCGGCCATGATGGCCACCTCGCGGCCCGCACGGGCTGCGGCTTCGCGCACAAGGCGGGCGCGGTCGATGTGGTCTTGGGCTTTGCCGTGGCTAAAGTTGAGGCGCACCACATTCACGCCGGCGCGGATCATGGCTTCAAGCAAGGCAGGGTCGCTGGAAGCGGGGCCTAAAGTGGCAACAATTTTGGTGGCGTGACGGGCCATGACTGTGTCTCCGGATGGGTGTTGTTTGCGGTGATTCTCACACGTTTGAAATCGGGCAAAAAGCATGCTTTTCCGCTCGTTTTAGCCTTTGGCTTGTAGGGCGTTCACTTGTAAACACTTGGTTCATCACGTAAACAGCGATAATCTGCTATCAATTGATGCAAATCAGTGCGCATCATCCAAGCTCACCTAAGATTCGTCACCTATGACCACAACTATCCAACCCATCCTCCCCGGCGAACCCATGCCACACCGCAAAGTCATGCGCGAGTGGTTGATTCCTTTGGCGGAGCGCACCACCGCGCTGGCCATCGTGATGCTCGTCGTTGACTACGTGCTGTGGGGTGCCCTCATGGCTGGTACCGTGTTGTTCGAATCTTGGTGGGCCAAGCTCTTGAGCGGCTGCGCTGCGGGTTTCGTGATTGGCCGCTTGTTCATCATCGGCCACGATGCGTGCCACCAAAGCCTCACCCCGCACCGCAACCTCAACAAGTGGTTGGGCCGCATCGCCTTCTTGCCCTCATTGACCGCCTACAGCCTGTGGGACATCGGCCACAACGTGGTGCACCACGGCTACACCAACCTCAAAAACTTCGACTTCGTGTGGGCCCCTTACACCCCTGAAGAGTACGCCGCGTTAAGCACGGGCGCGAAACTCAAAGACCGCATCTACCGCAGCGGTTGGGCGCCTGGCCTGTACTACATGATCGAAATTTGGTGGAACAAGATGGTGTTCCCCAACGAAAAGAACATGCCCACACGCCGCCCCATCTTCATGAAAGACTGCTTGCTCATCACCGCCTTTGGCGCTGCTTGGGTGGCTGCCATGGTGTGGGCTGCGATTGCCACTGAACAAACCATTGGCTACATTTTGTTGATGGGCGTGGCGGTGCCCTTCTTCTTCTGGGTCACCATGATTGGTTTCGTGGTGTATGTGCACCACACCCATGTGGACGTGTCTTGGCACGAAGAGCGCACAGGCTGGTCAAAGGCTTCGCCTTTTGTGTCTACCACAGTGCACTTAACCTTCCCGCTCAACATCGGCGCCTTGATGCACCACATCATGGAGCACACCGCGCACCACTTGGACATGAGCATCCCCCTGTACAAGCTCAAGCAAGCACAGAGCAAGCTCGAAGAATTGCTGCCAGAGCGCATCATCGTGCAGCCGTTCTCTTGGCGCTGGTACTTCCAAACCGCACGCGACTGCAAGCTGTATGACTTCAAGACCGACAGTTGGACCACTTACGATGGCACCGTCACCAGTCCCCGCGCGATGAAGACGGCTTAATCGCCAAGCCACTCTAGGCACCGCAAGTTCAGATGAATGAATTGCGGGGCTTTTTTTCGGAGGTTTGGTTCACTACACCTTAGGCACTGCAAGCAGTTATTAGTTTTTGCTTGGCGCCGTCTAATTCGTGCAAACCTGCTCGCCCGCTGAGGCCCGCTTAAAGCAGTTCATGGGTGGCTTGGTTGGTGCGCCATCTAATTGGGGGAATGGCAGCGTGTGACGCTCTTTCATTTGCTTGTCCCATTCGCGCATCTCTGCTTTGCCACGCTGTTGACACTCTTGCACAGCTGAATGATCTGGTAACGAATCGCAGCGCCTGGACTCCAGAGGAAAAGCTTGCACGCCTTGGGCGTACCCGATCAGAGGTGAACAGATCGCAAGCGCACCAGCAAGCTTCAACACCATCTTGTGAACCGTCAAAACTGCCATCAATCACCCGAAGCGCGTCGCATCAAAATCTCAAACGCAGGCAAGGTCTTACCCTCCAGCACTTCCAAGAAAGCACCGCCGCCCGTCGAGATATAGCCCACTCGGCTTTCAATGCCGTACTTGGCAATCGCCGCCAAGGTGTCGCCACCGCCTGCAATGCTGAACGCGCTCGATTCGGCAATGGCGTGCGCAATGGTCTTTGTGCCGTGCTCAAACGCCGCAAACTCAAACACGCCCACAGGGCCGTTCCACACAATCGTGCCGGCTTGCTTGAGTTGCGCAGCCAGCTTGGCGGCTGTCTCTGGGCCGATGTCCAAAATCATGTCGTCGTCAGCTACGTCGGTGGCTTTCTTCACGGTGGCCACAGCATCTGCTGCAAAGGTTTTGGCTGTGACCACATCGGTGGGGATGGGCACCGCGATGCTGGCGTCGCCCATCTTCTCGCCGCGTGACTTCATCAACGCGATCACCGCTTTGGCTTCGTCCACCAAGTCGTGCTCGACCAAGCTCTTGCCAATGTTCAAGCCCGCGGCCAGCATGAAGGTGTTGGCAATGCCGCCACCCACGATGAGCTGGTCCACGTTGCTGGCCAAGCTCTTGAGGATGGTCAGCTTGGTGGACACCTTGCTGCCCGCCACGATGGCGGCCAGTGG
>NZ_JAVKLW010000052.1:0-42314 GCF_031538885.1 Limnohabitans sp. | reverse complement strand
ATTTGGTATCGTTCTTCTCGGCTGAGGTGCTTGTACATTGGGCAACTTCGACTTGGCGGTTAAAGCGGCCATGATGCTCTCGCATCCTCAGCCACCTATAACCAGTTCATCTTTGTTGCACTTCGTCCTTGAATCCGCCTAATTTTCATTCAAATAATATAAAAAATGTACAAAAATTTCTCTAGGTGGCGCCTAATATTCGGGTAACCCAATTTAGGAGTGCTCTTTATGTGTGGCATTGTCGGCGCCGTTTCTCCCCGCAACATCGTTCCCATCCTCGTGCAAGGTTTGCAGCGTTTGGAATACCGTGGCTATGACTCGTGCGGCGTGGCGGTGCATGCGGCCAGTTTGGGTACCAAGCAGGGCGGCTTGCAGCGTACGCGCAGCACGGCGCGTGTGTCTGAGCTGATGTATCAGGTGAAGGCCGACCACATCGAAGGCGGCATTGGCATTGCGCACACGCGTTGGGCCACGCACGGTGCGCCTGCGGTGCACAACGCGCACCCCCACTTCAGCCACGGCACGGGCGCTGGCGCAGGTGTTTACACAGGCGATGTGCCCAACAAATTGGGCCGTGTGGCCTTGGTGCACAACGGCATCATCGAAAACCACGACGAGTTGCGTGCCGCTCTGCGAGCCAAGGGCTATGAGTTTTTAAGCCAAACCGACACCGAGGTCATCGCCCACTTGGTGGACAGCCTCTACAACGGCGATTTGTTTGAGGCCGTCAAAGCCGCCATCGTTCAACTGCACGGCGCGTATGCGATTGCCGTGTTCCACAAAGACGAGCCGCACCGCGTCATCGGCGCACGCGCGGGCTCTCCGCTCATCTTGGGCGTGGGCAAAACGCACAGCGAAACCTTCCTCGCCAGCGACGCCATGGCCTTGGCGGGCGTGACCGACCAAATCGTGTACCTCGAAGAGGGCGATGTGGTGGACATTCAAATTGGTAAGTACTGGGTGCAAGATCGCCACCACAAGGCCGTCACGCGCGAAGTCAAAACTGTGCAAGCGCACAGCGGCGCAGCAGAGTTGGGCCCGTATCGCCACTACATGCAAAAAGAAATCTTCGAGCAGCCGCGCGCGATTGCCGACACGCTAGAAGGCATTGAGGGCATCACGCCCGAGTTGTTTGGTGACGGCGCGTACTCGGTGTTCAAAGCTGTGGACAACGTGCTCATCCTCGCCTGCGGCACCAGCTACTACAGCGGCTGCGTGGCCAAGTATTGGATAGAAGCGATTGCCAAAATTCCTTGCCAAGTGGAGATTGCCAGCGAGTACCGCTACCGCGAATCGGTGCCCAACCCCTACAGCTTGGTGGTCACCATCAGTCAGTCGGGCGAGACGGCCGACACCTTGGCCGCGCTGCGCCACGCGCAAGGTTTGGGGATGGACAAAACGCTCACCATTTGCAATGTGTCCACCAGCGCCATGGTGCGTGAGTGCAAGCTGGCCTATGTTACGCGTGCGGGTGCAGAGATTGGCGTGGCGTCCACCAAAGCTTTCACCACGCAGCTTGCAGGTTTGTTTTTGTTGACCTTGGCTTTGGCACAAACCAAGGGCCATTTGAGTGAAGAAGAAGAAGAGGCACACATCAAAGACATGCGCCACTTGCCCGCCGCTTTGCAAGCCGTGCTGGCGCTAGAGCCGCAGCTCATCGCGTGGTCGCAAGACTTTGCCAGCAAAGAAAACGCCTTGTTCTTGGGCCGTGGCACGCACTACCCCATCGCGCTCGAAGGTGCGTTGAAGCTCAAAGAAATCACCTACATCCACGCCGAGGCCTATGCCGCAGGTGAGTTAAAGCATGGCCCCTTGGCACTCGTCACCAGTGCCATGCCTGTGGTGACAGTGGCACCTAACGACGCCTTGCTAGAAAAGCTCAAGAGCAATATGCAAGAAGTGCGCGCCCGTGGCGGCGTGTTGTACGTGCTGGCCGATGGCGACACCAAGATTGAAAGCAGCGAAGGCGTGCACGTCATCCGTATGCCCGAGCACTACGGCGTGCTCTCGCCCATCTTGCACGTGGTGCCTTTGCAGTTGCTGAGTTATCACACCGCGTGTGCGCGTGGCACGGATGTGGACAAGCCGCGCAATCTGGCGAAGTCGGTCACAGTGGAGTAGTCGCGCAAGTGAGTAATTTTGATTGCGTCACTATATTTAACGCCCTTGCAAAACCTCCCGATAAGCTGCTGAGTAAGACAAAAGCCCAAGCGCATGGGCTATGCTTAAGGCTTGTAAGACTCTCGCAGCTTTTCGCTGCAACACTGTGATCCCCCCGCATTCCCGTGAATTAGAAAAGCAAGACAAGCGCAGCTATTGGCAACGTTTGCTTGAGTTCATACACCCAGGCCCCGACTCGCGTGAAGAGCTTCTCAATGCCCTTTCCGATGCAGAGGACAACCAAGTCATTGGTGCCGAAAGCCGGCTCATGCTCGAAGGTGTGCTACGCATGGCGGACCTCACAGCAGGCGAGGTCATGGTGGCTGCCCCACGCATGGATCTCATCAACTTAGACGCGCCCATCGAGGAAAGTCTGCACCAAGTCATCAACACAGGGCACTCACGCTTCCCAGTTTACGAGACAGAGCGCGACAACTTGGTTGGCATCTTGTTGGCGAAAGATTTGCTCAAACTTCAGCGCGCACCGTTACTCAACATCCGAACCTTGCTGCGCCTCCCCGTCTTCGTGCCAGAGAGTAAAGGACTCAACGACTTGCTCCGCGAATTTCGTAACACACGCAATCACATGGCCTTGGTGGTCGATGAGTTCGGACGAATTGCCGGACTCATCACGATTGAAGATGTGCTTGAACAAATCGTCGGTGACATTGAAGACGAATTCGACAGCCAAGAAGATGTGGGAGACATCTTTGCCCTTGCAGATCAAACCTATAGGGTCAGCGGTGATGCCTCTTTGGAGCGTGTCGCTGAAGCATTCGGCACACACCTCGAAGTTACAGCCGCAGAAGCAAGCGAAGACACGCACTTCGACACCATCGGTGGCTTCATTGCACATGCCATGGGCCACGTGCCACGCCGCGGTGAATACTTTGAAATCAACAAACTACGCTTTGAAGTTCTCCACACCCGTGGCGGCGCAGTCAAGTGGTTCAAGGCGTATCCCGCGCCGATCGACAAAGCATCGCAGTAAGGCATGCACGACAACGCACAGCAATCCAAGCGGTGGCCTTTGAACGTCACCACCACCACATGGCTCATCTTCTTTGGTTTCACCCAAGCCCTCTCGCTGGCTTGGCCGTTTGAAGGTGACTTCAAAGGCGTTCCCCAAGGGTGGTTGCAGTGCGTCAGTTTGGCGGTATTGGCTGGACTTTTGGACAGAAGCCAATCGGGCAAACAGGCATTCGCCACAGGGTGGACCTTTTCGCTGGCATGGCTCATCGGCTCTACTTGGTGGTTGTTTATTTCTATGAATCGCTACGGTGGCCTGTCTGTGCCAGTTGCCGCCATCGCAGTCTTTGCGTTGTCCGCAGGCTTGGCCTTGTTTTATGGGATGGCCAGTGCCGCTTTCTATGCCATTTGTCAAACAAGCGTTGGCGTATTCCCGCGTGCTTGTGCCTTTGCCGCCGTTTGGGCGCTAGCTGAAATGGCGCGTGGCACGCTCTGGACGGGCTTTCCTTGGGGCGCCGTGGGCTATGCACATGTGGATAGCTTGTTGCAGCACTGGGCCCCTTGGGTGGGCGTCTACGGCCTATGTGCTTTGTCGGCCTTTCTTGCTATGGCCGTCGCAGCAGAACGCCGAGGCTATCGTTCCACTTCACGAGCCACCCTTGTCAGTATCACGCTCGGCGTGACCGTTTTGGGCTTTACTTGGCTCACATCCCCCGGCCGTCACACAGAAAACGAACAGCGGTCGGCACACTCTTTGCGCGTCACCTTGCTGCAAGGCAATATCCCGCAAGACTTGAAATTCGCAGAAGGCGTGAACCAAGCGCTGCACGACTACCGCGACGCTTTGCTCACGGGCGGCAGTGACTTGATAGTCACCCCCGAAACCGCCATCCCGTTGATCCCAGAGCGAATGCCCGAGCACTACTGGGCACAACTGCAAACACATTTCTCCAAAGGCTCGCAAGCTGCGTTGATTGGCTTGCCCCTTGTCCGACGCAACGAGGAAGGCCAATTGCAATACAGCAACTCTGTCTTGGGCTTGATGCCACAAGTCACGCCCGCATCCACGGCCACCTATCAATACGACAAGCATCATCTTGTTCCGTTTGGCGAGTTTGTACCCCCCTTGTTTCAGTGGTTTGTGCAGCTGCTGAACATCCCTTTGGGTGACTTCACGCGTGGCGATGTGGTTCAACCGAACTTCATCTTCAAAGGCGAACGCATCGCTCCCAATATTTGCTACGAAGATTTGTTTGGCGAGGAGATGGCCCGCAGTTTTGCAGATCACGATCAAGCTCCGACCTTGATGGTCAACCTCAGCAACATCGCGTGGTTTGGCAACACAGTGGCCATCGATCAGCACTTGCACATCTCCCGTATGCGGGCCTTAGAACTGGGCCGCCCCATGCTGCGCGCCACCAATACAGGCGCCACCGCCATCATCAATGCACAAGGCCAAGTAACACACCGTTTGCCAAGCGCCGTACAGGGTGCACTCACCGCCGATGTCTATGGCGTACATGGCTCCATCACGCCGTATGCCCGCTGGGTGTCCGTGTGGGGGCTGTGGCCACTGGCAATGCTGGCCTTACTCACCTTATTGATCGTCGCGGGGATGGCACATGCATCGCGCCACGGTCAGAGGCGTTTCGGCCCGTAAAATCAGAGGTTTGCGGGCGTCTTGACCCGCAGCCTAATTTGCCAGCGTTTGCTGGCCACCTTGCATGCTGACTTTTCAACAAATCATTCTCAAACTCCAGTCCTACTGGGCCGAACAGGGTTGCGCCTTGTTGCAACCCATCGACATGGAGGTCGGTGCTGGCACCTCGCACACCGCCACCTTCTTGCGCGCCCTAGGGCCAGAGCCTTGGAAAGCCGCGTATGTGCAACCCAGCCGCCGCCCCAAAGACGGCCGTTATGGCGAGAACCCCAACCGCTTGCAGCATTACTACCAATACCAAGTGGTGTTGAAGCCCGCGCCCAGCAACATCTTGGAGCTGTATTTGGGCTCGCTTGAAGCGCTAGGCTTTGACCTCAAGAAAAACGACATCCGTTTCGTCGAAGACGATTGGGAAAACCCAACCTTGGGCGCTTGGGGCTTGGGCTGGGAAGTTTGGTTGAACGGCATGGAAGTCACGCAATTCACCTACTTCCAGCAAGTCGGCGGCATTGATTGCAAACCCATCACCGGCGAAATCACCTACGGCCTCGAGCGCTTGGCCATGTACCTGCAAGGCGTGGACAACGTCTACAACCTCACGTGGACCGATGACCTCAAGGGCAACAAACTGACCTATGGCGACGTCTACAAACAAAACGAAGTCGAGCAATCCACCTACAACTTCGAACACAGCGATGCCGAGTTCTTGTTCACTGCGTTTGGTGCCCACGAGAAACAAGCGCAGCACCTCGTGGGCGCGCAACTCGCCTTGCCTGCGTATGAGCAAGTGCTCAAAGCCGCACACACCTTCAACTTGCTAGATGCCCGTGGTGCCATCAGCGTGACCGAGCGTGCCGCCTACATTGGCCGCATCCGTAACCTCGCACGCGCGGTGGCGCAAAGCTATTACGAGAGCCGCGAGCGATTGGGTTTTCCCATGGCCCCGCGTGCGTGGGTCGAACAAATGCCCAAGAAGACCGCATGAGCGTAGGACACCAAAACATGACCACCCAAAACCTACTCATCGAACTCTTCGTGGAAGAGCTGCCACCGAAGGTGTTGCAAAAGCTGGGCGACGCTTTCTCTGGCGTGCTGTTTGAACAACTCAAAGTCCAAGGCTTGACGGCTGCCAACTCGGTCGTGACCGCCTACGCCTCACCACGCCGTTTGGCTGCGCACATCACCGCCGTGTCTGCTTTGGCTGCTGACAAAGCGGTGCAGCAAAAACTCATGCCCGTCACTGTGGGCTTAGACGCCAGCGGCAACGCCACGCCTGCCTTGCTGAAAAAGCTCCAAGCCTTGGGCGCAGGCCCCGAAGCCGTGGCGCAACTCAAACGCGCCCCCGACGGCAAAGCCGAAGCTTTGTTTTACGACAGCATCGTCCAAGGCGCGAGCTTGACGGATGGCTTGCAAAAAGCCTTGAGCGAAGCCATTGCTAAATTGCCCATCCCGAAAGTGATGAGCTATCAGCTTGAAACCGACTGTGAATTGCCCGGCTGGAGCAGCGTTAATTTTGTGCGCCCTGCGCACAGCTTGGTCGCTTTGCACGGCAGCACCGTGGTGCCCGTCAAAGCCTTGGGCCTCACTGCGGGCAACCGCACGCAAGGCCACCGCTTTGAGGCCAAAGTGTCGCCTGTGGTGTTGGCCAATGCCGACGTGTACGCTGAAACACTCGCCAATGACGGCGCAGTCATCGCCAGTTATGAAGGCCGTAGTCGAGAAATGATCCGACAACTGCGAGCAAAAGCAAAGCAATGCAATGCCGCACTTGAAGTTGAGCGTGGAATGCAAGCTCTCACCGAAACAGAAGCAGAAGAGGTCTTGCTTGAGAACGCATTGGTTCAAGAGGTCACTGCCTTGGTGGAGCGCCCCAACGTGTTGGTGTGCGAGTTTGAAAAACAGTTCCTCGACGTGCCCCAAGAATGCCTCATCCTCACGATGAAGGCCAACCAAAAATACTTCCCGTTGCTTGATGCCGCAGGCAAGCTTACGCACCAATTCTTGGTGGTCAGCAACATCACACCTGATGATGCGTCGGCAGTCGTTGGTGGCAACGAACGCGTGGTGCGCCCCCGTTTGGCTGACGCCAAATTTTTCTTTGACCAAGACCGCAAAAAGACACTCGCTTCGCGCGTGGACGGTTTGGCCAAGGTTGTGTATCACAACAAACTTGGCACCCAAGGTGAGCGCACCGACCGTGTGCGCGCCATTACCAAAGGCATTGCCGCTTTGTTGCGTAGCGCAAAGAGCGAGGCCGCAATGAATGCAGAAATTAAAGCGCTTGCGTTTTTGTCAACGTTTGAGCGTGATATTGACACCGCTGCGCAACTCGCCAAGACCGACTTGCTCACCGACATGGTGGGCGAGTTTCCCGAGTTGCAAGGCATCATGGGCGGCTACTACGCGCGCCACGATGGTTTAGGCGAGGACGTGGCACAAGCCATTGAAGACCACTACAAACCACGCTTTGCCGGCGACGAATTGCCACGCAATACCGTGGGCGTTGTGGTTGCCTTGGCTGATAAGCTTGAAACCCTAGTGGGTATGTTTGGCATTGGCAATTTGCCGACCGGCGACAAAGATCCATTTGCATTGCGTCGCCACGCTTTGGGCGTGGTGCGCATGTTGAGCGAGGCCAATTTGGATGTGGCATTGGACGCACTGATTGCACAAGCCATTCCGGCCTTCGGCGACAAAATCACCGACCCCGCTGCGGCTCTGAGCTCCTTTATTTACGACCGCCTCTCAGTCGGCCTGCGCGAGCAAGGCTACTCAGCGCAAGAAGTCGAAGCCGTCTTGGCCTTGCGCCCCCAACGCTTGAGCGACGTGGCCAAACGCCTCGCTGCGGTCCGCGCCTTTGCCGCGTTGCCTGAAGCGCCTGCTCTTGCCGCCGCCAATAAACGCATTGGCAATGTGCTCAAAAAAGCTGGCGAAGTCGATGCGAATGTCAACACCGCCTTGTTCATAGAAGACGCCGAACAAGCCCTCTACGCCGTCATGCAAAAACTGTTGCCCGAATCCGAAGCGCAGTTCAACGCAGGCGACTACACCGCTTCGCTGCAAACCTTGGCCACCTTACGCTCGCCTGTGGACGCCTTCTTTGACGACGTGATGGTCAACGCCGAAGAGAAGGACTTGCGCCTCAACCGCCAAGGCCTGCTCAAAAGCTTGCACCTCGCCATGAACCGTGTGGCCGACTTGTCCTGCCTCGTTGCTTAACACCCCACCATGCAAACCAAACTCGTCATCCTCGACCGCGACGGCACCATCAACCAAGACCGCGACGACTACGTCAAATCGGCCGATGAGTGGATCCCCATGTCCGGCGCACTCGAAGCGATTGCGCGTTTGAACCATGCCGGCTGGCATGTCGCAGTGGCTTCCAATCAATCCGGCTTAGGCCGTGGCTTGTTTGATGTCGCCGCCCTCAACGCCATGCACACCAAAATGCACAAGCTTTTGGCGGCCGCAGGCGGGCGCATTGACGCCGTGTTTTACTGCCCGCACAGCCCCGAAGAAACCTGCAACTGCCGCAAGCCCCTCCCTGGTTTGTTTGAGCAAATTGGCGAGCGCTATGGAATGGACTTGACGGGCGTACACGCTGTGGGCGACACCTTGCGCGACTTACAAGCCGGTGCCGCTGCGGACTGTGCCACGCATTTGGTGCTCACTGGCAAAGGCGAGTGCCTCAAGGGCAAAACCTTGCCGACTGAATTTCCTGCGGGGACGCACGTGCATGCAGACCTCGGCGCCTTCGCCGATTGGTTGTTGACGCAACCCGAAGCGGCAAGCAAAGCCCATAAAGCCGGAGCCAAAGCATGATGGCCATGCTGCGCTCCACTGCCCACATGGCCTTCATGTTTGTCACCGTCATTCCCTATGCGACGCTCATCGTGTTGGCTCGCTTGCTCGGCACTCCAGGTGACAAGCTGTATGCGCTGGCGCAGCGTTGGTTGACCTTGAGTGTGGACGCCGCACGCGTCATCATGGGTGTTCGCTACGTCATTCAAGGCCAAGACAACCTGCCTGCGGGCGAAACCAGCCCTGCGATCTTGTTGGTCAAACACCAGTCCACCTACGAGACGTTTTTGATGCCGGCCATCATGCCGCACCCCTTGGCCTACGTGTTCAAAAAAGAGTTGTTGTATGTGCCATTTTTTGGTTGGGCTATCGGCAGTCTGGACATGATCCACATCGACCGCAGCCAACGCGCACGCGCATTTGCCAAAGTGGTAGAGCAAGGCAAAGCCCTGTTGGCCAAAGGCGTGTGGGTCATCATGTTTCCAGAAGGCACACGCATTCCACGCGGTCAGTGCGGCAGCTACAAAAGCGGTGGCACCCGCTTGGCCATTGCCACGGGCGCACCCGTGATTCCCGTGGCCGTGACGTCGGCCAAGTGTTGGCCTCGCAAAGCCTTCATCAAGTACCCAGGCGTGGTGGATGTCTCCATTGGCAAACCCATTTCCAGCGTGGGGCGCGAGGCAGACGAGTTGATGCGTGAAGTCGAAATCTGGATCGAAGCCGAAATGCAGCGCCTCGATCCTGAGGCCTACAACGGCCAACACTGAGCCACGACGCATGGGCCGCTTCTTGCAACTCGTGCTCGACATGTTTGAGGGCGGGCCTGCCCCAGCTCCGCCGCGCATCGTGCCTCCTGCGGTGCAAGGCCCGCATCGCCCCTCGGAGCCTTTGGCGCAAGTTCTGCCCAAGGCCCATTACGCACACCCCCGCGCCACAAGGCGCATTCAGTTGGGCAACGCCGATGTGACCTATGCCTTTCGGCGCGGCAAGCGTCGCACCATCGGCATGGCGATTGGCCCCGATGGTTTGGAAGTCAGCGCACCACGCTGGGTGACGGTGGGCGAAGTGGAATCCGCACTGCGCGAAAAAACCGATTGGATTGCCCGTAAGTTGGTCGAGATGCAAGAGCGGCAACAGCAGCTCGGCGCCGCCCGCATCGTCTGGGCCGATGGTGTCGTGCTGCCGTATTTGGGCCAACCCATGCAAGTTGTGCTGGACTCCACCCGTGCCTTGAAAAAAAACAGTGCACAGTTTGAGCCCGCGGAGCCGTCCCCTGCCTCTTTGGTCGAGCGCATGCCCTTGCGCCATACGCTGCGTCTAGGGCTACCGCTCAACGCCGAACCCCCGCAAATTCGGGACGCTGTGCAAGCCTGGCTCATGCGCCAAGCCAAAGCTTTGTTTGTGGAACGCCTCGACCACTTTGCGCCGCAGTTGGGTGTGCAGTGGCAGCGTGTGTCCCTCAGTAGCGCGGCCACGCGCTGGGGCAGTGCCAGTGCTAACGGCGCTATTCGACTGAACTGGCGGTTGGTCCACCACAAACGCGACGTGATTGACTATGTGGTCGCCCACGAACTCAGCCATTTGCGCGTCATGGACCACAGCCCGCGCTTTTGGGAGACCGTGCAAAGCGTCATGCCCGACTATGCGCAGCGCCGCCGTGTCCTTAAGGATGAACCCTTACCCCCGTGGTCTTGAGTTGGTTTCAGGAGATTTCCCGCCATAATTGACGTTTACGTAAACGTAAACAAGGACATCATGGCGACCACCTATTCCATCAGCGACTTGGCGCGGGAGTTTGACCTCACCACACGGGCCATCCGTTTTTACGAAGACATGGGCTTGTTGCGGCCCGAACGTTCGGGCCCTGGCGGACGTAACCGTGTCTACAGCCACCGCGACCGAACGCGCCTCAAACTCACCCTGCGCGCCAAGCGCCTGGGCTTGTCGTTGAATGAGGCCAAAGACCTCATCGACATGTACGACAGCCCACGCGACACGGGCCCGCAGCTACAAAAGTTCTTGCAGGTCCTCGATGCCCACAAGCGTGAGCTAGAAGCACAAATGGGTGAAATTCAAGCCAACCTCGATGAAGTCAAGGCCCACGAAAAAGAAGCTCGTAGCCTGCTCGCCAAGCAAGGTGACAAGCCCATCAAAAAGCCCACCCAAAAAACTGTAAAAATCGCGAAAGGTCACGTATGACGCATCCTAAACTCCACGCCCGCATTGACGCCAGCTTTGTGCGCCAAGGCATGATGCAGCACCTGGGTGCCCGCATCGTGGCAGTGGCCCCGGGCAAGGTGGAAGTCGCCTTGCCGTACTCGGAGCGCGTTACCCAGCAGCAGGGGGGCTACCACGGGGGTGCCATGGGCGCACTGGCCGACATCGCGGCGGGTTATGCCGGACTGACCGTGGCGCCAGAGGGGCAAGAAGTGACCACGGTGGAATACAAGATCAATTTTTTAGCCGCCTTCCAAGGTGGCGAATTACGCGCACGCGGCCATGTGGTGCGTGTGGGCAAACGTCTCATCATCACCACTGCCGAAGTGGTACACCTTGACGACGATGGTGGTGAATCGCCCTGCGCGTTGATGCAGCAAACCCTCGCCACCGTCAACAAAACCTACTAAAGCCAACGACAGGAGACAAGCATGAGCAACTTACCAGGCCTGGACTTTCAACTCGGTGAAGACATCGACGCCCTGCGCGATGCCGTGCGCGACTTCGCGCAAGCCGAAATCGCACCACGCGCCGCGCAGATTGACCATGACGACCAGTTCCCCATGGACCTGTGGCGCAAGATGGGCGACCTCGGTGTGTTGGGCATCACCGTGGGTGAGGAATATGGCGGTGCCAACATGGGCTACTTGGCCCACATGATTGCCATGGAAGAAATCTCGCGGGCCTCTGCCAGCGTGGGCCTGTCTTACGGCGCGCACAGCAACTTGTGTGTGAATCAAATCAAACGCAACGGCACACCAGAGCAACGCGCCAAGTACCTGCCCAAACTCATCAGCGGCGAGCATGTGGGGGCCTTGGCCATGTCCGAACCTGGCGCGGGCTCAGACGTCATCAGCATGAAGCTCAAAGCGGAAGACAAAGGCGGCTACTACCTGCTCAACGGCAGCAAGATGTGGATCACCAACGGCCCAGACGCCGACACGCTTGTGGTCTACGCCAAGACTGAGCCTGACAGCGAGGGCCCCCACGCTTCGCCGCCCCCCGAGGGGGCTCGCCTGCCTTCGGGCGGCCGTGCGGCAGGCGGAGGCGCACGCAACATCACAGCCTTCTTGATCGAGAAGGGCATGAAGGGCTTCAGCGTCGCGCAAAAACTCGACAAACTGGGCATGCGGGGTAGCCACACCGGTGAACTCGTGTTTCAAAACGTCGAAGTGCCTGAAAGCCACATCTTGGGCGGCTTGAACATGGGCGCCAAAGTGTTGATGAGCGGCTTGGACTACGAGCGCGCCGTGCTCACGGGCGGCCCCTTGGGCATCATGCAATCGGTGATGGACAACGTCATCCCCTATATCCACGACCGCAAGCAGTTTGGCCAAAGCATTGGCGAGTTCCAACTCATCCAAGGCAAAGTCGCCGACATGTACACCGTGCTGCAAGCGGGGCGTTCGTTTGCCTACACCGTAGCGAAAAATCTCGATATGTTGGGTGCTGACCATGTGCGCCAAGTTCGCAAAGACTGCGCCTCTGTGATTTTGTGGACAGCCGAAAAAGCCACTTGGATGGCGGGTGAAGGCGTACAAATTTTTGGTGGCAATGGCTACATCAACGAATACCCCTTGGGCCGTCTATGGCGCGATGCCAAGTTGTACGAAATTGGCGCGGGGACCAGCGAAATTCGTCGCATGTTGATTGGCCGCGAACTGTTTGCCGAGACAATGTAAGGGTGCGCTCTGGTTCGGAGTGCTTTCCTTTGGAATGTGTGACTGAATGACAAAATTTTTTGCCCTCTTCTTGGCCCCGCTTCGCGCTGTCTTGCACGGTTTGAGTTTGGGCTTGTGTGTCGGCGTGGCCTTGGCTGCGTGGTTCAGCCTTGCGCGCTGTTTGATGCTGGGTTACTACTGGCCCAGCCCAGGTGCTGATTTGTGGGCCGAGTTGCCCGTTGCCATGCTGATGGGCTTTCGGTTTGACCTGAAGATGGGGGCCATTGCTGCGCTGCTGTTGTTCCCGCTGTTGGGCTGGCGCTGGCGCATGAGTGCGGTGCTCATTCAAGTCTGGGCGAGCGTTTTTGCGGTGTTGGCTGTCATCAACTTTTACTACTACGGCTTTTACAAACTGCCCATCGACAGTGTGATCTTTGGCTTGGCCGATGATGACACGGTGGCTGTTTTGCACACCATTTGGCAAGACTTCCCCATGCTGCAAATCGCCGCGGTGCTGGCACTGGCCGTGTGGTCTGCCAATGCCGCTGCCTTGCATGTGGGCCAGCGCGTGCTGGTGTGGGTGCAATCGCGTTGGGTGCGTGCGTGGCACTTGTTGTGGATTCCTGTCTTGTTGCTCCTCGTCTTGATGGTGGGCAAGGGCACGCTCAAAGGCATGGCCTTGCAGTTGGACAATATCACCGCCACCAGCAAACCGTTTTTGAACAACGTCATCCCCAACGGGGTAACCGCGCTCTACAACGCCTGGGATGCTTACCGTTCATCAATTGATATTGGCGAAGAAGACACAGGCCTCAAAGCTTTTGGGTTTCAAACCTACCAAGAGGCGGCACGTGCTTACGGCATCACGGCCACCACGCCGCAAGGTGTGCAGCGCGCCTTGATGGCCTCAGGGCGCAACCAACCCAATGGCAAGAATTTGGTCTTCTTCCAGATGGAGTCGTGGAGTGCCGAGCCTTTCAAATACCAATCCAAAGACTTGGATGTGCTGGCGGGTTTGAACCATCAACTCGACCATGCATGGGTCTTCAATAACTTCGACGCCGCGCATCATGGCACGCACCCCGCGCTGGAAGCGATTTTGTTCAACACCCCTGTCACGCCCATCACCAACGGCAAATACAGGCATATTCAGCTGGATTGGGGTGTACCGTTCGCCTTCAAAAAAGCAGGCTACGACACCTTGTTTGTCACCTCTGGCCAGTCTGGCTGGCGCGAACTCAACCGTGTTTTGCTGACACAAAGTTTTGATGAAGTCATCGATGCCGCCACCTTGCGCGCCAAGTACCCAGGGGCTGAGGGTGGCATTTGGGGCGTGTGGGATGCCTACATGTTTCGCGCCATCGAAGAGCGCTTGGCCCAACAGCCCAAAGACCGGCCATTGTTTATTTACGCCATGTCCACCACCAACCATCCCCCGTATGAGTTGCCCTCGGACTACAAGCCTTTTGCGTTTGACATCAACAAGTGGCCAGGTGAAAAAGGGGCAGAGGGTTTGATACCAAATTTACAAACTTATCGCTATGCAAATGACGAATTGGCCAAGTTCGTCACAGCGGTAGAGGCAAGCCCTGCTGCGGCACGAACGGTGGTAGCCGCAGCAGGCGACCACAACGTGCGCACCTTTGGTCAGTACATCTCCCCCAGCCGTCAAATCTTGCGCCAGCAAGTGCCCTTCATCGTGTGGGGCGCAGGTAAGTTGGCCTGTCCCCAAGCCTTGCAACAAGTCGCCAGCCATTTAGACATGTTCCCCACCCTGTTCCCCATGCTGGGCATTGGTGAGGGCTATCTGATGACGGGGCGTAACTTGGCCGTGTGCCCTACAGCGCGAAGCACCGCCGAGGCCATGGCCGTCACCTTCATTGGCCAAGTACGCACCAACGACGCGATTTGGAGTATGAGCAGCGCCAACACCTTGGCTTGTCAACCTGTCGGAAGTGTGTGTGAATGGGCGCCTCAGCAAGACGCCAAAGCGCGTGCCCGCGTGGCATTGATGGACTGGAATGTCCGTCACCACATTCATCAAGCTGCGCACCCCAAACGGTAGGAAACATCAAACATGCCTCACTCTCTCAAACATCTTTTCGACAACAACCGTGAATGGGCCGAGCGCATGGAGCGCGAGCAGCCTGGGTTCTTCTCGCGTTTGTCGCAACAGCAGTCACCTAAGTATTTGTGGATCGGTTGCTCCGATAGCCGCGTGCCGGCCAACCAAATTACGGGCCTCGATCCTGGTGAAGTGTTCGTGCATCGCAACATCGCCAACGTGGTGGTGCATTCGGATCTGAATGCGTTGTCTGTCATTCAATACGCCGTCGATTGTTTGAAGGTCGAACACATCATGGTCGTGGGCCACTATGGTTGTGGTGGCGTCTTGGCCGCCACGCGCGGCACGCGCATTGGTTTGGCCGACAACTGGCTGCGCCACGTGCAAGACGTGCGTTTGCGCCATCGTCAGCGCCTCAACCATTTGCCGCAAGCGCAACTCGAAGAAGTCATGTGTGAGATGAACGTCATTGAGCAAGTGGGCAACGTCGCGCTGTCCAACGTCATGCAAGATGCTTGGAGCCGTGGGCAAAAAGTCGCGATTCATGGTTGGATTTACCGCGTCTCCGACGGCTTGGCCCATGACTTGGATGTGACGATGAGCCGTCCCGGCGAAGTCGTCGATGTCTTTCGTCGCGCCTTCAAGAAATACCCACGCGGCGCATAACCGTTTTCATTTTTCAAACCCGCAGCAGGATCCCTCACGTGACCACCCACACAGACCCCATCGTCATCGTCAGCGCTGCGCGCACACCTATGGGCAGTTTTCAAGGCGACTTCTCTAGCCTCGCCGCACACGACCTAGGCGGCGCCGCCATCAAGGCTGCTGTCGAGCGTGCGGGTATCAACCCAGAGTGGGTGACGGAGGTGTTGTTTGGCAACTGTTTGATGGCGGGTCAAGGTCAAGCCCCTGCTCGCCAAGCCGCGTTCAAAGGCGGGTTACCCAAGTCGGCTGGCGCAGTGACCCTGTCCAAAATGTGCGGCTCAGGCATGCGCGCCGCGATGTTTGCGCACGACATGTTGATCGCAGGCACACACGATGTGTTGGTGGCCGGTGGCATGGAGAGCATGACCAACGCGCCTTACCTCATGCTCAAGGGCCGCGGCGGCTATCGCATTGGCCACGACCGCATCTTTGACCACATGATGCTCGATGGCTTGGAAGACGCTTATGAGCCAGGCCGCAGCATGGGTACCTTTGGTGAAGACTGCGCGGCCAAATACAGCTTCACCCGTGCCGAGCAAGATGCGTTTGCCACCGCCAGCGTCCAGCGCGCCAAAGCCGCCACCGAGAGTGGCGCTTTCGCCACCGAAATCACCCCCGTCACGGTCAAGACTCGTGCGGGCGATACCGTGGTCTCGATTGACGAAGGCCCAGGAAAAATCAAGCTCGACAAAATCACCTCGCTCAAACCTGCGTTCAAAAAAGACGGCACCATCACCGCCGCTTCTAGCTCGTCCATCAACGACGGCGGCGCAGCCATGGTGTTGATGCGCGAGAGCACAGCCAAAAAGTTAGGCTGCAAGCCATTGGCCCGCATCGTGAGTCACGCCACCCACGCGCAAGAACCTGAATGGTTTGCCACCGCCCCCGTGGGCGCGACACAAAAAGCCTTGGCCAAAGCCGGCTGGAAAGTGGAAGACGTGGACCTGTGGGAAGTCAACGAAGCGTTCGCGGTGGTGCCCATGGCTTTGATGAAAGAGCTCAACGTGTCGCACGACAAGGTCAACGTCAACGGCGGCGCGTGTGCCTTGGGTCATCCCATTGGCGCATCGGGTGCGCGCATCATGGTCACTTTGATTCACGCCCTCAAAGCACGTGGCCTCAAAAAAGGCTTGGCCACCTTGTGCATCGGCGGCGGTGAAGGCACGGCGGTGGCGTTGGAAATTATTTAAGGACGCGTGCCATGTTGCTCACCCCAGACCAAACCATGATTCGCGACGCGGTGCGCGACTTTGCCCAACAAGAACTCTGGCCCAACGCGGCCCAGTGGGACAAAGCGCACACCTTTCCGCATGAGGTGCACCAGGGCTTGGCCGCGCTCGGTGCCTATGGCATTTGTGTGCCCGAAGACTTGGGCGGCGCAGGCTTGGACTACACCACACTCGCGATTGTTTTAGAAGAAATCGCCGCAGGCGACGGCGGCACCAGCACCGCCATCAGCGTGACCAACTGCCCCGTCAACGCCATCCTCATGCGCTACGGCAACGACGCACAAAAGAAACAATGGCTCACGCCCTTGGCCCAAGGGCAGATGCTGGGCGCGTTTTGTTTGACCGAGCCGCATGTCGGCTCTGACGCTTCTGCACTCAGGACAACCGCGACGCGGGTGTCCGCGTCACAGGAAGGGCCCACTGCCACCAAACAAGGCGACGAATACGTCATCAACGGGGTGAAGCAATTCATCACCAGCGGCAAAAACGGCCACGTCGCCATCGTCATCGCCGTCACCGACAAAGGCGCAGGCAAAAAAGGCATGAGCGCCTTCATCGTGCCCACCAGCGCACCCGGCTACCAAGTGGCGCGCCTCGAAGACAAACTGGGCCAACACAGCAGCGACACCGCGCAAATCAACTTTGACAACTGCCGCATCCCTGCCGAGAACTTGATTGGCTCGGAAGGCGAGGGCTACAAGATTGCCCTGTCTGCTTTAGAAGGCGGGCGCATTGGCATCGCCGCACAAAGCATTGGCATGGCACGCAGCGCATTTCAAGCCGCTTTGCACTACAGCAAAGAACGCGTGAGCTTTGGCACCGCCATCTTCAACCACCAAGCGGTGGGCTTTCGTTTGGCCGATTGCGCCACCCAACTCGAAGCCGCACGTCAGTTGATGTACCACGCCGCTGCCTTGCGCGACGCTGGCTTGCCTTGCTTGAAAGAGGCGGCCATGGCCAAACTCTTTGCCAGCGAAACCGCCGAACAGGTGTGCAGCGTCGCCATTCAAACCTTGGGTGGTTATGGCGTGGTCAGCGACTTCCCCGTGGAGCGCATCTACCGCGATGTGCGCGTGTGCCAAATTTACGAAGGCACCAGCGACGTACAAAAAATCATCATCCAACGCGCACTGGCTTAAAGCCCCCTGCCAGCCAAGGCTGACACTACGTGCAGGACAATGGCGGTAGTTTGAAAACGGAGCTGTCTATGTCCTTCGCCACTACCCATACCGCCACTTTGCTGAAATACGGCGGCATCAGCTTCATTGCGGGCGCAGTAAACCACGGCATGTTCAGCGAAAGCCGCTCGGCCATCACCGCCGCATTTGGCGTGTGCTTTTACTTGCTCGGCTCGTGGCTAGAAATGCGCGTGCAAGACGCGCAGCGTCAAAGCTGGGCCGATGTGTTAGGCGTCGGCATTGTGTCGTCTATTGGGCTTGGTTTCTTCACGGGCGGCCTGCAACACTTTCCTGATTCACCTGACCGTAGCGTGTGGGTCGTTCCCTTGGGCTTTGCCTTGAGTTTGCTGGCCATGTACTACATGGATTGGCGCACGCGCATGTCGGTCAATCGACTCATCACCTACGCTTTGTTCTCAATTGCAGTGGTCTGTGCTTGCTCAGCTTTGGCGTGGTTGCAGCTGATAGGGCAAGCGGGCGATGGTCACGGTCACAGCCATGGGGAAGCTACCTTACAAACACAAGATGCTCACGAGCACAGTGGCGCGGGCGCAGTAGCCCCGACGCGCACCGTGACGGTGACGCTCAGTGACGATATGCGCTTCACGCCTGACAACTGGCAAGCCACATCAGGCGAAACCGTTCGAATCCAACTGGTGAACACGGGCAAAGTGCGCCATGAGTTCATCATTGGCACAGAGGCCGAGTTGCAAGCCCATGCCGAAGAAATGAAAAAGCCAAACACCAGCCACAACCACCACGCTGGCAACGCCGTGAGCGTGGCTGCTGGTAGCAAGGGTGAGCTGGTGTGGGCCTTCACTGATGCAGGCGTGTTGCACATCGCGTGCTTCGAGCCCGGCCATTACGACGCAGGCATGCGTGGCACTATTTTGGTATTGCCTTAATTTCTACAGCTGACATGACCGCACTTGCTAGCTGCCCTTGCGGACGCGTGAATGCCAAGAAGCGAGCCGTGGCTTACGCCGACTGTTGCGGCCGCTTTGTGGAACATTTCGCCACTACGCCAGCTCCCGATGCCGAGCATCTCATGCGATCCCGCTACTGCGCGTTTGTGTTGGCGCGAGCTGACTACTTGCGGACCACATGGCACAACAGCACATGTCCTGCGTCGTTTGACTTGGATGCAGGTGCCAAGTGGCTAGGTCTTGAGGTTCGAGAGCACAAAGTCACAGGCGCGGATACAGCCGAGGTGGCGTTTGTGGCGCGTTACCGTCTTGATGGCAAAGCAGTTCGCCTGCTCGAGCGCAGCAGATTCGTGCGCGAAGCCGATCGTTGGTTTTATGTGGATGGCGACCCGAGATGACATTTCAAGCGGTTTTATTTGATTGCGACGGGGTGCTGATCGACAGCGAAGCCATCGCCTGCGCTGCGCGACATGCTGGATGAAAACGGCTGGCGCTTGGAGCTAGCCGAGTGCATGACGCACTTTGTGGGGCACACCGTGCGCAGCCGCGCCGACTTGATTGAAGCGCACACGGGCAAGCCCTTGACGGAGGCGTTCATGGACGAGTTCTACCGCCGCCGCAACGTACGACTTGACAACGAAATCACCGCCATCGACGGCGTCCACGACGCTGTGCACCATGTGCACGAGCGCTGCGAAGGCCGCATCGCCGTGGCGTCAGGCGCCGACCGACTCAAGGTGGAGATGATGTTGCAGCGCGTGGGCTTGGCTCAGTTTTTTGAAGGCCGCATTTTCAGTGGCCACGAAATGCCACGCAGTAAACCGCACCCTGATGTGTACTTGGCCGCCGCGGCGCATTTGCAGGTTGCCCCGTCGCGGTGCTTGGTGGTGGAGGACACGCCTCTGGGCATCACGGCGGGTGTGGCGGCTGGCGCGACGGTGTGGGCCTATGCCCCGCCGCTTGCACCCACGGATGTGCTGACGCAGGCCAGTGCCACGCATGTGTTTGCGCACATGAACGACTTACGCTTTTAACGCCACCCTTGCACGCGACTGGCCTAAGCACACGCAGGGCTCACGCGCTTTGTCTGAATGACTCAGGCGCTTGCCCCGTCCAAGTTTTGAAGGCCCGAATAAAACTTTTCTCATTCGAAAACCCCACTTCTGTGGCGATTTGCTTGAGGGGTTTGCTGGTGCGCAGCAGCAGCGCGCGTGCACGTTGCTCACGCACACTGTCTTTGAGTTGCTGCAGGCTGGCGCCTTCTTCTTGCAGTTGGCGGTGCAGCGTGCGGGCAGACATGTTCAGCCATGCGGCCAAGTCGTCGGCATTGCGACTGTGCGCTGGGTGTTGGCCCAAGGTTTGTCGCACGCGCGCCACCAGCAATCGGTCACGTCGGTAGGGCCGCACCGTCAGCAGCAAGGCGCGTTGCAGCATCTGTTGCAGTGCCGCTTCGTCGCGGCGTACCGGCAAGGCGAGGTAGCCCGCATCAAACGCCAAGCTGTTCGCGCTGGCTTTGAAATGCGTGGGACCGTCAAACAACACACGGTAACTGTCGGCATGCGCGGGCGGCGCAAAACGCAGCTGCGTGGCCAGCAGCGGGATGCGCGAATCGGTCAGCCAACACGCCACGCCCAAGGCATTGCGTAACACCGACACCACGCAAAACTCACGGAACACGCCGAGGTCGCGCACCTCGTCGAGTTGCAAGGTGGCCACGCCGTTGCGCTCGGTGAGGGAGAGGTGAATGTCCTCGGTCAACAAACCGTGGTGGCGGCACCAGCGCGTCAGCGCCAAGCCTAACGTGGGCGAGGTGAGCGAGGCGCGCACCAGCAGCCCATAGCTGCCCCACGGCAGGCGGCGGCTGAACCAGCCTAAGCCTTCGTCATCCAGCTCTTGCATGGCCAATCCCGAAAACAACTCCATTTGCATGGCGGTGACGCGGGTATTATTTTTCTTGAGAAGTTTTGGCTCGATTTGTGCCTTGATCAAAGCCTCGCTGACATCCAAGCCGCGTTGTGCATAGGCGGCTGTAATCGCCTGAATAAAAGCAATAGGCGTTTCGGCGCGGCCTTGCGTTGGCGTGGGTGTAGGGGTAGGGGCAGGGGCAGGGGCAGGGGCAGGGTGAACCATAGGAGTCATCATTGTGGCAGGATTTGCAACCCATCTGACACATGCCGTAGCGTCAAACAGCCTAAGCTTGCAGACATACGCCTTTCAAGGAAAGCACGATGACTGTTTTGCACTCTCAGCTCAACCCACGCTCTGCCGATTTCACGGCCAACGCCGCTGCCATGCGCACCGTGGTGGACGACCTCAAAGTCCATCTTGAAAAAATTGCGGTCGGCGGTGGCGAAGCCGCCCGTGCCAAACACACAGCCCGCGGCAAGCTCTTGCCCCGTGACCGTGTGCAGATGTTGCTCGACCCCGGAACCCCGTTTTTAGAGGTGGCCCCACTCGCTGCCCTGCACATGTACAACGACGACGCGCCGTGCGCGGGCCTGATTGCCGGCATTGGTCGCGTCAGCGGTGTGGACTGCATGGTCGTGTGCAACGACGCCACCGTGAAGGGCGGCACCTACTACCCCCTCACCGTCAAGAAGCATTTGCGTGCGCAAGAGATTGCGCAACAAAACAACTTGCCATGCATCTACTTGGTGGACTCGGGCGGTGCCAACTTGCCCAACCAAGACGAGGTGTTCCCAGACCGTGACCACTTTGGCCGCATCTTCTTCAACCAAGCAAACATGAGTGCGCAGGGCATTGCACAAATCGCCGTGGTGATGGGCAGTTGCACCGCAGGCGGCGCCTATGTGCCGGCCATGAGCGATGAGACCATCATTGTGAAAAACCAAGGCACCATCTTTTTAGGTGGCCCGCCTTTGGTGAAGGCTGCCACAGGCGAGGTGGTGACCGCAGAGGACCTCGGCGGTGGCGATGTGCACACACGTTTGTCGGGCGTGGCCGACCACTTGGCGCACAACGATGTGCATGCGCTGGCGCTGGCGCGTCAAGCGGTGAAGAACCTCAACCAACACAAGCAGCCCAACATCGCCATCCATGCACCTGTGGCTCCGAAGTACGACGCGCAAGAGTTGTATGGCGTCATCCCCACCGACACGCGCAAGCCTTTTGATGTGCGCGAAATCATTGCCCGCATCGTCGATGGCTCTGAGTTTGACGAGTTCAAATCGCGCTGGGGCGGAGCCCCCTCCGGTGGGAGCACCACGCTGGTGTGCGGCTTTGCGCGCATCGAAGGCATGCCGGTGGGCATCATTGCCAACAACGGCATCTTGTTCAGCGAATCCGCCTTGAAGGGCGCGCACTTCATTGAGCTGTGTTGCCAACGCAAAATCCCACTGGTGTTTTTGCAAAACATCACCGGCTTCATGGTGGGGCGCAAATACGAAAACGAAGGCATCGCCCGTAACGGCGCGAAGATGGTTACCGCTGTCGCCACCGCCGCTGTCCCTAAGTTCACCGTCATCATTGGCGGCAGTTTTGGAGCGGGCAACTACGGCATGTGTGGCCGTGCATTCGCCCCGCGCTTTTTGTGGATGTGGCCGAATGCACGCATCAGCGTCATGGGCGGCGAGCAGGCGGCCAGCGTGTTGGCCACGGTCAAGCGCGATGGCATTGAAGTCAAAGGCGGCCAGTGGAGTGCCGAAGAAGAGCAAGCCTTCAAAGACCCCATTCGCCAACAGTACGAACACCAAGGCCACCCCTATTTCGCCACAGCCCGTCTGTGGGACGACGGCGTGATTGACCCCGCCGACACACGCCGCGTCTTGGCATTGGGATTGAGCGCGTCACTCAACGCGCCGATTCCAGAAACCAAATTTGGTTTGTTCCGCATGTGAGGGACGATGGATATGAGCGCAACGACACCCACTGCACTGAGCATCACAAACCAAGGTGCCATTCGCACCCTCACGCTCTGCCGCCCCGAGGTGCGCAACGCGTTCAACGACGAGGTGATTGCCGAGCTGACAGCCGCTTTCTCTGAAGCAGGCCTTGCCGACGAGGTGCGCTGTGTCGTACTCGCCGCAGAAGGCCCCGCGTTTTGCGCAGGTGCCGACTTGAATTGGATGCGCCGCATGGCCGACTACACGCGTGACGAAAACCTCGCCGACGCAGGTCAGTTGGCCGCCATGCTGCGTGCGATTTACGAATGCCCCAAGCCCACCATCGCCCGCGTGCAAGGTGATGTGTTTGCGGGCGGTGTGGGCCTTGTTGCTGCGTGCGACATGGCGGTGAGTGTGGACATTGCTACCTATTGTTTGAGTGAAGTGAAGCTTGGCCTCATCCCCGCCACCATCAGCCCCTATGTGATTCGCGCCATGGGCGCACGCGCGGCGCATCGCTACTTTTTAACGGCCGAGCGTTTCAGCGCAGGCGAGGCACACAGCATGGGCTTGGTGCATGAGGTGGTGACTTCGGATGCGTTGGATGCCAAAGTGGCCGAGCTGACCAGCGCCTTGGTCAGTGCCAGCCCCAACGCCGTGTGTGCCTGCAAGCGCTTGGTGCAAGACGTGGCCGAGCGCGAGATCGACGACGCTTTGGTGGCGCACACCGTGGCAGGGATTGCCGACATTCGTTCAAGCGCAGAAGGCAAAGAGGGCGTGCAGTCGTTCTTGCAAAAACGCAAACCCAACTGGCTGCTTTGATGTGGCCTACATCGCTTGACCATTCGCAATTTCATGCCTCGCCTTGAATTTAGAAAGACACACTGCCATGTTTAAAAAAATCCTCATCGCCAACCGTGGCGAAATTGCCTGCCGAGTTGCCGCTACTGCCCGCCGTCTGGGCATTAAAACTGTGGCCGTGTATTCGGACGCCGACGCGCAAGCCAAACATGTGCAGGTGTGCGACGAAGCCGTGCACATTGGCGGCAGCGCACCGAAGGACAGTTACTTGCGTTGGGAGCGCATCTTGCAAGCGGCCCAAGACACAGGCGCGCAAGCGGTGCACCCAGGCTATGGCTTTTTGAGCGAGAACGAAGACTTTGCCAAAGCGTGTGCCGCAGCAGGCTTGGTGTTCATCGGCCCGCCCGCGTCGGCTATTTTGGCCATGGGTTTGAAAGCCGAATCCAAACAACTGATGGAAAAAGCGGGCGTCCCACTGGTGTCCGGCTACCACGCAGCCGACCAAGACCCCGCCTTGCTGCAACGCGAAGCCGACCGCATTGGCTACCCCGCGCTCATCAAAGCCAGCGCGGGCGGCGGCGGCAAAGGCATGCGCGTGGTCAATAGCAGCGCCGAGTTTGCCGACGCCTTGGCCAGTTGCAAACGCGAAGCTATTAACAGCTTTGGTGACGATGCGGTGTTGATCGAGAAATACGTGCAACGCCCACGGCACATTGAGATCCAAGTATTTGGCGACACCCACGGCAACTGCGTGTATTTGTTTGAACGCGACTGCTCGGTGCAACGCCGCCACCAAAAAGTGTTGGAAGAAGCGCCCGCGCCCGGCATGACCGACGCACTTCGCAAGCAGATGGGTGAGGCCGCTGTGGCCGCTGCCAAAGCGGTGAACTATGTGGGGGCGGGCACGGTGGAGTTCATCGTGGAGCAAACCGGTTATGACCAACCCGACTCGATGAAGTTCTTTTTCATGGAGATGAACACGCGCTTGCAGGTGGAACACCCCGTGACCGAAGCCATCACGGGGCTGGACTTGGTGGAGTGGCAACTGCGTGTGGCCAGCGGTGAACCGCTGCCGCTGAAGCAAAGCGACTTGCGCACTCACGGCCACGCGATTGAAGCGCGCATTTGCGCCGAGAACCCCGACAACAACTTCTTGCCCGCCACCGGCACTTTGGCGGTGTACCGCAAGCCCGTGTGCAGCAGCTTTGCATTGCCCAGCGATGGGCATGGCGGTGTACGCATTGACGACGGCGTGCGCGAGGGCGACAGCATCAGCCCGTTTTACGACTCGATGGTGGCCAAGCTCATCGTCCACGGGGACACGCGCGAACAAGCCTTGGCGCGTTTGGACGAAGCCCTGTCGCAAACCCGCATCGTCGGTTTGACCACCAACGTGCAGTTCTTGCGTCACATCATTCGCACCGATTCATTCGCCACGGCCAAGCTCGATACCGCGTTGATTCAACGTGAAGAAAAAGCCTTGTTCGCGCAAGAGCCGTTGGGCTTGGCTCTCACCGCTGCTTCGGTGATGGCCAACACCTTGCACCAAGAGCAAGCGTTGACAAACCACGACCCGTTCAGCCGCCGCGATGGCTGGCGAGCTTATGGTGTGGCCACACGCAACTTTGGTTTTGTCTTTCACGGCGCTGCGGTTGAGGCGGTGCTGACCTATCTGCATGACGGCAGCTTGCAGTTGTGCATCGTCGAGCCCCGCAGCGATGCGGATGGCGCTTTGCGAGCGCGTGTGTCGGGGGCTTTGACCTACCACCAAGATGGCGACGCGCTGCACGTCAGCTTTGCGGGTCAACAAGCCCGTGTGCAGGTGTTTCACGAAACCCAAGGCCACGAAGAGGTGGCCCATGTGTTTGCGCCGCAAGGCGCGACACGCATCACCGTGGTCGATGCCTTGGCCCATGCCGGCGAAGCGCAAGAGGCGGGGGGGCGCTTGACGGCACCGATGCCGGGTAAGG
This sequence comes from Limnohabitans sp., assembly GCF_031538885.1. Classification (GTDB taxonomy): domain Bacteria; phylum Pseudomonadota; class Gammaproteobacteria; order Burkholderiales; family Burkholderiaceae_C; genus Limnohabitans. Next base: position 17,130 of record NZ_JAVKLW010000052.1, on the reverse strand, counting down.
TGGTGTCATTTGCGGTGGCCGCGGGTGACAAGGTGAAAGCTGGGCAAGCATTGGCGGTCATGGAAGCCATGAAAATGGAGCACACCATCACCGCGCCCGCCGATGGTGAAGTGCTGGAGTTGATGTATGCGCCGGGCGACCAAGTGGCCGAAGGCGCGGAACTTTTGAAATTGAAGGTGTAACCATGGTGATGAATTTGCCGCGTCGTGTGAAGTTGGTGGATGTAGGCCCGCGTGATGGCCTGCAAAACGAAAAACAACCTGTGCCTGCCGCTGTCAAGGTGGAGCTGGTACACCGCCTGCAAGCGGCGGGGCTTAAAGAAATTGAAGCCACCAGTTTTGTGTCACCCAAATGGGTGCCGCAAATGGCGGACAACGCCGAGGTGATGGCCGGCATCTATCGGCAACCCGGTGTGCGTTATTCGGTGCTCACGCCCAATTTGCAGGGCTTTGAAGCCGCGATCAAAACCAAGCCCGACGAAATCGTGGTGTTTGGTGCGGCCAGCGAGGCGTTCAGTCAAAAGAACATCAACTGCTCCATCGCTGAAAGCATCGAGCGCTTCGCGCCCGTGGTGCAAGCCGCTCGTGATGCAGGCATTGCCGTGCGTGGCGCGATGAGCTGTACCGTGGGTTGTCCTTATGAGGGCGAGATTGCACCTGAGCGTGTGGGCTACTTGGCTGGGCTGATGAAGGGCATCGGCATTCAACGTGTGGATGTGGCCGACACCATTGGCGTGGGTACCCCGCGCAAAGTGCAAGCGGCTCTAGAGGCCACGCTCGAGCACTACGCACTCAACGATGTGTCGGTCCACTTCCATGACACCTATGGCCAAGCCTTGGTCAACACATTGGCTGCGCTGCAAATGGGCGTGTGGAATTTTCAGTCGTCAGTCGCGGGGTTGGGCGGGTGTCCGTATGCCAAAGGGGCCACGGGCAATGTGGCCACCGAAGATGTGGTCTACCTGATGCAAGGCATGGGCATCGACACCGGCATCGACTTGGATTTGCTGATTGATGCGGGTGTGTTCATCAGCCAAGCCTTAGGCCGTCAGCCCAATTCCCTGGTGGCAAGGGCGGTTTTGAACAAACGTGCCGTTTAAGTGTGCGGCGTTCGCTGACAATACAGTCCATGTGTGGAAGCGAACTCACCCCAAAAGTGGCAGGACTCAAGCCGTCTGATCTGCGTTTGCAAGCGCAGGTCAAACGTGTGCTCAACAGCGCCGATACACCGCCCTCGCCTTGTATTTCTATCTGTCGCATGTCGGACGACACCGCGTACTGCGAAGGGTGCTGGCGTACCTTGGATGAGATTGCGGGTTGGGCGCAACGCACGACGCCAGACAAGCGTGTGGTATGGCAGTTGTTGGGTGAGCGATTGGCCGCGTACGCGACGGCTGTGTGAGTGGATGCCTACGAGAATGACACCATGAAAACCATCACTTGTTACCTTGACTTCATTTCGCCCTATGCCTACCTAGCGTTTGAGGCGTTGCCGCAAAGTTTGATGGGCGTGAGCCATTGCATGGTTTACAAACCCGTGTTGTTTGCGGCCATGCTCAAACACCACGGTCAGCTGGGCCCCGCTGAAATTGCGGGTAAGCGTGAGTGGACCTATCGCCAAGTGCTGTGGCAGGCCAAGCAGCTCAGCGTGGTGTTGGACATGCCCTTGTCTCACCCGTTCAACCCATTGGCTTTGTTGCGCTTGGCCGTGGCGTGCAGTTCTGACGGGGAGCCTAACCGCTACGTGTGTGACACTCTTTTCAAGCATGTGTGGCAAGGCGGTGCAGCGGCGGATGACGCCACGCGCTTGCTTGCGTTGACCGCACAACTCGCGCCCGCACGTTCGGTGGACGACCCTGCGGTGAAAGCGCAACTCAAGGCCAACACCGAAGAAGCGATTGCACGGGGCGCGTTTGGTGTGCCCACTTTCTGCGTGGATGACAAAGTGTTTTGGGGCTTGGATGCCTTGCCCATGATGCGTGCTTACCTTGACGGAGATCAATGGTTCGATACGGCTTGGGACGCTGCCGCAAGCATTCAGCAAGGCACGAAGCGGTGAATGGAGGACTTGGGTTTTGCCCCGTCCTATCCTCGATGTAGGCGCGGCACCAAGGCATTTGTTTGTCATCATCAAAGGCTTTGTCACGCAGTACGAGGGCGATGAACCATCGTCACTTACGGCCCTAATGGCGCCTTTGACGGAGGACGCGGCTTGGTGGCTGGCAAAACCAGCAACCGATCCATTGTGTGAAGGGGGACTGGCTATGTCCTTACTTTGGTTATGGTTTAGTGGCTTGTTTTCGGATGAGAACGCTTAGAAATAAACAAATTTTGTCGGTGTAAACCCTTGCGATTGCGCGTGGTTTTTTACACAGAAGCGGCTTCATTTTGGTATTTTTTTCGCATTCAGAAAAAATAACAAAGGGTTACTACTGTGTTTGTGTGGGTTCGCTTTTTTTACGTGATTCAAAGCTGATTAAGTTCGTCAGAAATTGGTCAGCAAGTACCGAGATAGTTGCGCGGCACAGCACCCAGCCAGGGTGGTGGATAAACAGTCTAAGGAGACAAAACAGATGGCAACACTAGATGTAGACCGCCCGATGTCGGCGGAAGAGAAGAAGGTCATTTTTGCCTCTTCTCTGGGTACCGTTTTCGAGTGGTATGACTTTTACCTGTACGGCTCACTCGCCGCAATTATTGCGAAGCAATTTTTCAGCGGTTTGGATGAAGGCTCTGCGTTCATCTTTGCGTTGCTGGCGTTCGCGGCGGGTTTCATCGTTCGCCCCTTTGGTGCCATTTTCTTTGGCCGTTTAGGCGACATGATCGGTCGCAAGTACACCTTCTTGGTGACCATCCTCATCATGGGTTTGTCCACCTTTATCGTGGGCATCTTGCCTAACTACGCCAGCATTGGCGTGGCGGCTCCCGTCATCTTGATCTGCCTGCGGTTGTTGCAAGGTCTGGCCTTGGGTGGTGAGTACGGTGGTGCTGCAACTTATGTGGCAGAGCACGCACCGCATGACAAGCGAGGTGCTTACACCTCATGGATCCAAACCACGGCGACGCTGGGCTTGTTCCTGTCACTGATGGTGATCTTGGGTACACGTACCGCCATCGGCGAAGCTGCCTTCGCTGAGTGGGGTTGGCGCGTGCCGTTCATCGTGTCGATTGCGCTGTTGGCCGTGTCGGTCTATATCCGTTTATCGATGAACGAATCGCCTGCTTTCCAGAAAATGAAAGCAGAAGGCAAAACATCCAAAGCACCTCTGACCGAATCTTTCGGTCAATGGAAAAACCTGAAGATCGTGATTTTGGCGCTGATCGGTTTGACTGCTGGTCAAGCCGTGGTGTGGTACTCAGGCCAGTTCTACGCCTTGTTCTTCTTGACACAGGCGTTGAAAGTGGACGGCGCAACGGCCAATATTTTGGTGGCCGTGTCGCTGTTGATCGGTACACCGTTCTTCATCTTGTTCGGTTCGCTGTCTGACAAGATTGGCCGCAAGCCCATCATCATGCTGGGCTGCTTGTTGGCTGTGCTGACCTACTTCCCTGTGTTTGAAGCGTTGACCAAGGCTGCTAACCCCGACCTGTATGCCGCACAACAAAAGAACAAAGTGGTGGTCACTGCTGATGCAGCCGAGTGTTCATTCCAGTTCAACCCAACGGGCACCGTGAAGTTCACCAGCTCATGCGATATTGCCAAGCAAGTGTTGGCTTCGAGCTCTGTGAGCTATGAAAACGCCTTGAGCGCTGCGGGTACACCTGCGAGCATTAAGATCGGCGAGACGGAAATCCCAAGCTACAGCTCTAAAGGCTTGTCGGCAGACGATGCCAAGGCCAAATCTGCAGAGTTCAAAAAGGCAGTGGCTGATGCTTTGAAAGAAGCAGGCTACCCAGCCAAAGCTGACCCAGCGAAAGTGGACCAAGTCAAGATCACCATCATCCTCACTTACTTGGTAATTTTGGTGACCATGGTCTACGGTCCTATTGCTGCCATGTTGGTGGAAATGTTCCCCACACGTATCCGTTACACCTCGATGTCACTGCCTTATCACATCGGTAACGGCTGGTTCGGCGGCTTGCTGCCCACCACTGCCTTTGCGATCGTGGCGCAGACGGGCAATATGTACAACGGCTTGTGGTATCCCATCATCATCGCGGGTATGACTTTCGTCATCGGTATGATCTTTGTGAAGGAAACCAAAGACGTCGATATTTACGAGCACGACTAAGCGCTCATGCCAGTACGCTGGGAGACCAGAGTGCTACATTTAAGCCCTCCCTTGTGGAGGGCTTTTTACTGATTTCGGAGATATGACATGTTGAAAATTTTTGTAGGCTTTGTGATCTTCGCTGCACTGGCGATGTTCGTCATTTTCAAAGGTGGTAACAGTTTGGACATGGGCGGAGAAAAGCACGGTGATGAAGCGATTCATGCGCCGTCAGAAGCGGCTTCGGGCGCTGCCTCGGCCACGACAACAGACGCCTCTGCTGCCAAGTAACTGCTAGCGACCTTGTTTGCTTAAACGCCACGGCCTGTCCGTGGCGTTTTGCGTTCTGTGCCCGGCCGGCCGCAATGCCCCACGCCGATGCGGACCTGTGCGACTCTCTAAAATATTTGCCACACTTCCAAAGGCCCCGCCATGACAGGCACCATTCGTATCCGTGGCGCACGCCAGCACAACCTCAAAAACTTAGACCTCGACATTCGCACTGGTGAGCTCACCGTGGTCACCGGCCCCAGTGGCTCGGGCAAGTCGAGCCTGGTGTTTGATACTTTGTATGCCGAGGGCCAACGCCGCTATGTCGAGACCTTTAGCGCTTACGCCCGTCAGTTCTTAGACCGCATGGACCGACCCGCGGTGGACAAGGTGGAGGGTGTGCCACCCGCGATTGCGATTGACCAAACCAACCCCGTGCGCAGCTCGCGTTCCACCGTGGGCACGATGACGGAGTTGAATGACCACTTGAAGCTGCTCATCGCGCGTGCGGGCCAGCTGTTTGACCGTCAAACCGCGCAGCTTGTGCAGCACGACACACCGCAAACCATTTATGCCGAGTTGCAACGCCGCTGTGCGGCGCTGCCGCAAGACCCGCGCCTCATCATGACCTTCCCGGTGGAGCTGCCCGCCAACACCACGGCGGACGAGGTGGAGCAGTGGCTCAGTGCCAGTGGCTTCACGCGGGTCTATGCCGAGCGCGAAGTGGCCACGCCCACCGGCCCGCGCAAATTGCTCGACGTGGTGGCTGACCGCTTCAAGTTAGGCAACACTGAGCAAGCCCGCGTGGTGGAAGCGATTGAGCTGGCCATCAAACGAGGTGGCGGCCGATTGAATGCGTATTGGGAAAAACTGGGGCCAGACCCCGATTTGGCGCAGCAAAACTCGGGCGCTGACCCCAGTTTTTCGCTCTGGCGCTTCTCCACCGGCTTGCATTGTCCCGACAGTGATTTGCGCTACAGCGACCCCATCCCCTCGATGTTTTCGTTCAACTCGGCCGTGGGGGCCTGTGACACCTGCCGTGGCTTTGGCCGTGTGATTGGGGTGGACTATGGGCTGGTGATTCCGAACGACAAACTCACCTTGCGTGCGGGCGCCATCAAAACCATCCAAACCCCTGCATGGGTGGAGACGCAAGATGACCTGATGCGCCACGCCGAAGCCGAGGGCATTCCGCGCGACACGCCTTGGTGCAAGCTGAGCCAAGCGCACAAAGACTGGGTCATCCACGGCTCGCCCTTGTGGAAGGGCAAATGGAATCACCAGTGGTACGGCGTCAAACGTTTTTTCGAGTACTTGGAGAGCAAGGCCTACAAGATGCACATCCGTGTGTTGCTGTCCAAGTACCGCAGCTACACACCGTGCGGCACCTGTGCAGGCGCACGTTTGAAAACCGACAGCTTGCTGTGGCGCATCGGCACCCAAGCCCACGCGGACGCCGTGCTGCCACCCGCCAAGCGCTTCATGCCGCAAGGCGTGCAATGGACGCGTGCCCAACTCGAAGCCATGCCCGGCCTGTGCCTGCATGACTTGATGCTCTTGCCCATCGACAAACTGCACCAGTTCTTCAACGCCACGCAGGTGGACGTGGCGGGCGCTGACGCACAAGCCCTGCACTTGCTGATGGACGAGATTCGCACACGCTTGAAATACCTCAGCGATGTGGGTATTGGCTACCTCACCCTCGACCGCCAAAGCCGCACCCTCAGTGGTGGCGAGGTGCAACGCATCAACCTCACAACCGCTCTCGGCACTTCGTTGGTGAACACCTTGTTTGTGTTGGATGAGCCCAGCATTGGCTTGCACCCGCGCGACATGAACCGCATCAACGAAGCCATGCTGCGCTTGCGCAACGCGGGCAACACGCTGGTGGTGGTGGAGCACGACCCCGCGGTCATGCTGTGCGCCGACCGTATCATCGACATGGGCCCCGGCCCCGGCGTGAAGGGCGGGCAGATTGTGTTTGACGGCACGACCGAGGCCTTGAAGTCGGCCGACACTTTGACGGGTGCTTACTTGGGTGCACGCAAAACCATTGGCCTAGGCCTCAAGCGTTTGGTGACCGACAACACGCCGCGTTTGATTTTGGAAGGCGCGCGCGAGCACAACCTGCAAAACCTGAGCATCGAATTTCCCTTGCAACGTTTGGTGTGCATCACCGGCGTCAGCGGCTCGGGCAAATCCACCCTCATTCAAGACGTGCTCACGCCCGCCTTGCTGCGCCACTATGGCCGCGCCACCGAAACACCGGGCGCGCACGACCGTTTGCTGGGCGCCGATTACTTGAGCGATGTGGTGTTTGTCGACCAGTCTCCCATTGGCAAAACCGCACGTTCCAACCCCGCCAGCTATGTAGGCGCGTGGGACGCCGTGCGTGAAATTTTTGCAGTTGCGTCTTTGTCCAAGCAACGCGGCTACACCGCCTCCAAGTTCAGCTTCAACAGCGGCGATGGCCGCTGCCCCACCTGCGGTGGCTCCGGTTTTGAACACGTCGAAATGCAGTTCTTGAGCGACGTGTATTTGCGCTGTCAAGATTGCAACGGTCAACGCTACAGACCCGAAATCCTAGAAGTCCGTATCGAACGCCAAATTCGTGGCGTGGCTGCGGGGGTGACGGCGCAGCGACATTCTGAACAACGCGAAGAGGAGCAAGACGTTACCCCCGCAGCCACGACACGAATCACCCTCAACGTGGCCGATGTACTCGATCTCACCGTCGGCGAAGCGCTAGAGATTTTTGCCAACGACCGCGAAATCGTGCGCACCCTGCAACCCATCGTCGATGTCGGCTTGGACTATGTGAAGCTCGGCCAACCCGTGCCCACCCTCAGCGGCGGCGAAGCGCAACGCTTGAAACTCGCAGGCTTCCTCGCCGAAGCCGCCAAAGCCAAAACATCCAGTCGCCAAACGCTTGCCAAAAAAGGCGTGCTGTTTTTGTTTGACGAGCCCACCACCGGCTTGCACTTTGACGACATCGCCAAACTCATGCGTGCCATGCGCCGCTTGCTGGAAGACGGCAACTCGCTCATCGTCATTGAACACAACCTCGATGTCATCCGTGCCAGCGATTGGTTGATCGACCTCGGCCCCGAAGGCGGTGACGCTGGTGGTTTATTGGTGGCCGAAGGCACGCCCGAAGACGTGCGCTTACACCCCACCTCGCACACGGGCAAAGCCCTGCGCGACTACGCCGCGTCCATGGGCGTGGTGTACGAGATTGATGGCGAAAAAGCCTCTGCGGGTCTGCTCGCGGCCGAAGGTGCCGCACGGTTTGCCAAAGCAGCGCGTGGGGTGTCTGTGGCCGATGGGGCGATTCAAATCATCAACGCCAAAGAGCACAACCTCAAAAACTTGAGCGTCAACATTCCGCGCGGCAAGTTCAACGTCATCACCGGCGTATCGGGCTCGGGCAAGTCCACGCTCGCGTTTGACATCTTGTTCAACGAAGGCCAGCGCCGCTATTTAGAAAGCCTCAACGCTTACGCGCGCAGCATCGTGCAGCCCGCAGGTCGCCCCGAGGTCGATGCGGTGTATGGCATTCTGCCCACTGTGGCGATTGAGCAGCGTTTGAGCCGTGGTGGTCGCAAATCCACCGTGGGCACCACCACCGAGGTGTGGCACTTTTTGCGTTTGTTGTATGTCAAGCTCGGCACCCAGCATTGCACACAAGACGGTGCGGCGGTGCAGCCGCAAACCGCAGAGCGCATTGCTGCGCAACTGATGCGCGAGTTCAAAGGTCAGCACATCGGCCTGATGAGCCCACTGGTGATGAACCGCAAGGGTGTGTACACCGAACTGGCCGATTGGGCGCGTCCGCGTGGCTACACGCACTTGCGTGTGGATGGCCACTTTTTGCCCACCAATGGCTTTCCGCGTTTGGACCGTTTCAAAGAGCACACCATTGAGTTGCCTGTCGCGAGTTTGGAAGTCTCTGCGCAAAACGAAGCTGCCTTGCGTCAAGCACTGACCACGGCGTTAGAGCATGGCAAAGGCGTGGTGCATGTGTTGAGCCAACTGGATGGCTTGCGCGAAGCGATGGAAGCGGGGGCTGACACCAACAGCATTGGCCGCTTGGATGTGTACTCCACCAAGCGTGCCTGCCCCGTGTGCGACACCTCGTATGCCGAGCTAGACCCACGCTTGTTCTCGTACAACAGCAAACACGGCTGGTGCCCCGACTGCGTGGGCACAGGCGTGAAGCTCAGCAAAGACCAACGCCAAGTGTTGGACGACTCGGTACCAGACTCCAAAGATAAAGGACAAAGCACAGGCCGCGAGCAAACCTTTGCCGAACCTGATGTGGACGACTTGGTCGGTACCGCCTGCCCCACCTGCGAGGGCACACGCTTGAACGCCACCGCACGTGCGGTGAAGTTTGCGGGCGTGGGCATCACCGACATAGCGCGCTTGAGCGTGACCGAGATTCGCAAGTGGGTGGAGAAGTTGACCATGACAGGCCGCGACGCCGACATTGCGCGCGACCTGTTGCCTGAAATCAAGAGCCGTTTGGAGTTCTTAGAGCAAGTGGGCTTGAACTACCTCACCCTCGACCGCGGCGCACCCACCCTCAGCGGTGGCGAAGCGCAACGCATTCGCTTGGCAGCGCAGCTGGGGAGCAACTTGCAAGGCGTGTGCTATGTGCTGGACGAACCCACCATTGGCTTGCATGCGCGGGACAACCAAATTTTGTTGAACGCCTTGCACTTGCTGAGCGACAAGGGCAACACCTTGGTGGTGGTGGAGCACGACGAAGACACGATTCGCCGTGCCGATCACATCATTGACATTGGGCCTAGCGCCGGTAAGCGCGGTGGGCGGCTGATGGGCGAAGGTTCGGTGAAGGACATCACCTCGCAGAGTGAGTCTCAGACGGGGCGTTATTTGTTGCATGCGATGCGCCACCCGTTGCAGGCGAGACGGCCTGTTTCTGAGGCTGCGCTTTCTGCTTTTGCGGCGGCTGCACTCGCTGCGAAGGTGGGTAAGCGCAAGGCGGTTGCGCCTGTTACTGAAGTTGTTTCTGCCAAGGTGGTTGCTGCGCTTCAGTGGCTGTCGCTCGAAGGTGCGTCATTGCATAACTTGAGTGATGTGATCGTATTGATTCCGCTCAAACGTTTGGTGGCGGTGACAGGTGTGTCGGGCTCGGGCAAATCCACACTCGCACGCGATGTGTTGCTGCACAACGTGGCGGCAGCGGTGGCGCAGCGCTCGACGCAAGCAGGGCGCAAGCTCGACGACGAAGGCAAACATCCTGCGTGGGTGGGCTGCACGGGCTTGGACGGTTACCAAACCATCGACCGCGTGCTGGAAGTGGACCAAACCCCCATTGGCAAAACCCCACGCAGCTGCCCCGCCACCTACATTGGTTTTTGGGACACGATTCGCAAACTGTTTGCTGAAACGCTGGAAGCCAAAGCGCGTGGCTATGGCGCTGGGCGCTTTAGTTTCAACACGGGCGAGGGCCGCTGCCACACTTGCGAAGGCCAAGGCCTGCGCACGATTGAAATGAGCTTTTTGCCCGATGTGAAAGTGCCGTGCGAAACCTGCCGTGGCGCACGCTTCAACCCCGAGACCTTGGCGGTGAGCTGGCGCGGCAAAAGCATTGGCGATGTGTTGCAAATGGAAGTGGATGAGGCGGTGGACTTCTTTGCCACCATGCCCAACATTGCCCACCCCTTGAAACTGCTCAAAGACGTGGGCTTGGGCTACCTCACCTTGGGTCAACCGTCACCCACCCTCAGTGGTGGTGAAGCGCAACGCATCAAGCTGGTGACCGAGCTCAGCAAGGTGCGCGACGACGTGACGCGACGCGGCAACAAAGCACCGCACACACTGTATGTGTTGGACGAGCCCACCGTGGGCCTGCACATGGCCGACGTGGACAAACTCATTCGTGTGCTGCACCGTTTGGTGGATGGCGGTCACAGCGTGGTGGTGATTGAGCACGACCTCGATGTGATTGCCGAAGCCGACTGGATCATTGACCTCGGCCCCGAAGGTGGCAACGGCGGGGGTTTGATCGTGGCAGCGGATACGCCCGAGGCGGTGGTGGCGTTGGGGACGCACACGGGGGTGGCTTTGCAGCCTGTGCTGGCTCGCACGTAACGCTTCTTCTGTTGCGTTGCGTTTTGGGTTCTGCGCGTTTCGTTGACGTGACTGCGTGCTGCGGGATAAGCCTAGGCTCCTCTTCGCTGCGCTCAGAATGTCGCTACGGCTTATCTCGCAGCACTTGTTTGTGAACGTAGGTTTTGCTCCATCAGCGTGGTGTTTAACTGCTGCCCCGAATGTGTAGCGTTTCCGTCGGCGGTCGGTACCTTCGTATGGAGTTGTACTCGCTCCCTCTCTTCACTACAAAAGCAACGAAAGAAAAATTACCCCGCCGTCGACAACGCCAACCCTGCATGCTCGCGCAGCGGGTGAAAATGAATCTTTGAAAAACGCTCTTGCGCCAAGCGCACGTCATAAGGCGACGTACACAAATACGCCAAAGTGTTGGCCGCATCCAAGGCCATGCGCTGTGGGTATGCGTACGTGAACTCGCGCAGCTCCGCAGGCGTGTCAGCCGTGATCCAACGCGCACCGGTGTATTGGCAGCTCTCTAGCTTCACATCGCAGTCGTACTCGGCTTTCAAGCGGTGTTGCACCACTTCAAACTGCAATTGACCGACCGCGCCTAGCAGCATGGCGCCGCCGGCTTCGGGCTTGAACACTTGAATCGCACCTTCTTCGCCCAGTTGGTCCAAGCCTTGTTGCAGTTGCTTGGTACGCAAGGGGTTTTTCAAAATCACGGTCATGAACAATTCAGGGGCGAAGAAGGGCAAGCCCGTGAATTGCAGTGCGGCGCCGTCGGTGATGGTGTCGCCCAACTGCACGCCGCCGTGGGTGGTGAAGCCGATGATGTCGCCGGCATAGGCTTCTTCCACGGCTTCGCGGCGTTGCGACATGAAGGTCACCACGCTGGTGGGGCGCAGCTCTTTGGCGGTGCGTTGCACCTTGAGCTTCATGCCAGGCGTGAACTTGCCCGAGGCCACGCGTACAAAGGCAATGCGGTCGCGGTGGTTGGCATCCATGTTTGCTTGCACTTTGAACACCACGCCTGCAAAGCCTTCGTCTTCGGGCTGAATGGTTTTCTCAATGACTTGCTTGTTGATGACCAGATGACTCAAGCGCGGGCGAGGCGAGGGCGCGAGGTCGACCAAGGCATCGAGCACTTCCATCACACCAAAGTTGTTCACGCCCGAGCCAAAGAAGACGGGGGTTTGTTTGCCCGCTAAGAAGGCTTCTTTGTCGAACTTGGGGGATGCACCCGTGGCCAGCTCCATGCTTTCCATGGCCGTGGCCCATTCTGCGCCGAAGCGTTCGGCCAGTTTGGCTTGCTCTGTCAGTGGGTGAGTTTCAAAATCTTGCGGCAAGCGCTCTGAGCCCGAGTCAAACACGGTCATGGCTTGCGTGCGCAAGTTGATGATGCCACCAAACAATTTGCCTTGACCCACAGGCCAAGTCATGGGCACGCAGGGCATGCCGAGTTCGCGCTCCACTTCGTCGAGGATGTCGAGTGGGTCGCGCACTTCGCGGTCCATTTTGTTGACGAAGGTGATGATGGGGGTGTCGCGCTGACGGCACACTTCAATCAAGCGACGCGTTTGCGCTTCCACACCGTTGGCCGCGTCAATCACCATGAGGGCAGAGTCCACGGCGGTGAGCACGCGGTAGGTGTCTTCTGAAAAGTCTTTGTGGCCGGGGGTGTCGAGCAGGTTGATGACGTGGTCGCGATACAGCATTTGCATGACCGACGAAGCCACCGAGATGCCGCGCTGCTTTTCAATCTCCATCCAGTCGCTGGTGGCGTGGCGTGAGGCTTTGCGGCCTTTGACGGCGCCCGCGATTTGGATCGCACCCGAGAACAGCAACAGCTTTTCAGTGAGCGTGGTTTTGCCCGCGTCAGGGTGCGAGATGATGGCAAAGGTGCGGCGGCGGCGCACTTCGTTGAGGAAAGAGCTCATGGCGGTGTGCGCGAACGCACGGCAGGTCAAAGGGCAAGATCATAGCCGCCACCCCTTGGCCCAGCACGGCCACCAGAAGTTCGTTTAAAATCTTACTTATCCGAGGAGCGCTGCAGCCTGCAGACTGGCAATAGGTCTATTTATCAGGCGAGGCTCGGGTTTCCAACCGCGCTCACCCACTGTCAACGTGAGGTGAGCACCTCGTGATTCTTCATGCTGCTTTTTCTTGCGCCCTGACATTGGTCTGACCAACTGTTTGGAGTATTTATTCATGAACGCTGTTCTTAAAACCAACGTCGCCGCGGATTACATCGTGGCCGACATGTCTTTGGCTGCTTGGGGCCGCAAAGAAATCAAAGTCGCCGAAACCGAAATGCCTGGTTTGATGGCCATTCGCGAAGAATTCGCCAAAGCGCAACCGCTCAAAGGCGCTCGCGTGACCGGCTCTTTGCACATGACCATTCAAACGGCTGTGTTGATTGAAACCTTGAAGTCTTTGGGCGCTGATGTGCGTTGGGCTTCTTGCAACATCTTCTCTACCCAAGACCACGCTGCTGCTGCCATTGCCGAAGCTGGCATTCCTGTGTTCGCCACCAAAGGCGAAACCTTGGCTGAGTACTGGGACTACACCCACCGTATTTTTGAATTCGGCGAAGGTGTCAAAGGCGCACCAGTAGGTGCCCCAGGCACTGAAGGCGAAGGCCCCAACATGATCTTGGACGACGGCGGCGATGCCACGTTGTTGATGCACTTGGGCAAGCGCGCTGAAACCGATGCTTCGTTGATTGCCAACCCCACCAGCGAAGAAGAAACTTGTCTGTTCAACGCCATCAAAGCCAAATTGGCTGTGGACCCCACTTGGTACAGCCGCAAGGGTGCGCACATCATCGGCGTGACCGAAGAGACCACCACCGGCGTGTTGCGCTTGAACGAAATGGCCGCCAAGGGCAGCCTGATGTTCCGTGCCATCAACGTGAACGACTCGGTGACCAAGAGCAAGTTTGACAACTTGTACGGCTGCCGCGAATCTTTGGTGGACTCCATCAAGCGTGCGACTGACGTGATGATCGCTGGCAAAGTGGCTTGCGTGGCTGGTTATGGCGACGTGGGCAAGGGCTCTGCACAAGCCTTGCGCGCTTTGAGCGCCCAGGTGTGGGTGACCGAGATTGACCCGATCAACGCTTTGCAAGCTGCCATGGAAGGCTACAAAGTCGTGACCATGGAATACGCAGCTGACAAGTGCGACATCTTTGTGTCGGCCACGGGTAACAAGAACGTGATCCGTTACGAGCACATGGCTGTGATGAAAGACGAAGCGATTGTTTGCAACATTGGGCACTTCGACAACGAAATCGATGTGGCTGCTTTGGAGAAGTGCAAGTGGGACGAGATCAAGCCTCAAGTCGACCACGTCATCTTCCCAGACGGCAAGAAGATCACTTTGTTAGCCAAGGGCCGTTTGGTGAACTTGGGTTGCGCCACAGGCCACCCCAGCTTTGTGATGAGCTCTAGCTTTGCGAACCAAACGATCGCTCAGATCGAGTTGTTCACCAAGCAAGACCAATACGAGTCTGGCAAGGTTTATGTGTTGCCTAAGCACCTCGACGAAAAAGTGGCCCGTTTGCACCTCAAGAAAGTAGGCGCACAGCTGACCGAATTGACCGACGAACAAGCGGCTTACATCGGTGTGTCAAAGAACGGCCCTTACAAAGCCAACACCTACCGCTACTAAGCACTGACCCACGTCACCGATGCGTGCTGACCAGCTGCTCCTCGAACGTGGATTGGCCGTTTCGCGCTCTCAAGCGCAGCGGCTGATTGCTTCGGGCGTCGAGTGGCGCTTGGACACCAAGCCGTGGCAACGCGTGGCCAAAAATGGGGACGAGTTGCCACGGCCCAGTGAGCTGCGTTTGTTGGACAACGCTGAGGCACGTTATGTGTCTCGCGGTGGCTTGAAGCTCGAAGGCGCGCTGCGCAGCAGTGGCCTGTCGGCCCAAGGTGTGCATTGCCTCGATGTGGGGCAATGCACTGGCGGGTTCACCGATTGCTTGTTGCAGCAAGGCGCTGCGCAAGTGGTAGGGTTGGATGTGGGGCATGGACAGTTGCATCCACGCTTGCGCGACGATGCGCGTGTGGTGTGTGTGGAACGCATCAATGCCCGTGAGTTGCAAGCCAATGATGCGCGTGTGCCAGAGGTGCAGCTTGGATTTGGTTTGGTGGTGGGTGATTTGTCGTTCATTTCGCTCACCTTGGTATTGCCCGCGCTGCTGCCTGTGTTGAAACAGGGCGGGGCGCTGCTGATGTTGGTCAAGCCGCAGTTTGAACTGCAGCCCAGTGACATTGGCAAAGGCGGCTTGGTCAAAGACCCGGCCAGCTATGTGCAGGTCGAAGCGCGTTTACGCGAAGCCTGTGCTGCATTGAATTTAGATGTGCTGGGTTATTGGCCCAGCGCCATTGCCGGTGGTGATGGCAACCAAGAATTTTGGATCGGTGCGCGTCGTGCGTGACGCGCCAACACGTGAGATGGATATGACCGCAAACAACAGCTTGAGCATTGAGTTTTTCCCACCGAAAACCCCAGAGGGTGCCGAGAAGTTGCGCACAGTTCGCCTAGCGCTCTATCCACTTAAGCCTCAGTTTTGCTCGGTCACTTATGGTGCGGGTGGTTCGACCCAAGCGGGCACGATTTCCACCTTGAAAGAAATTTTGGGCGAGGGCACGGCTGCTGCATCGCACTTTTCGTGCATTGGCGCCACGCGTGACAGCGTGCGTCAACAACTGTCTGAGTTCAAAGCCATGGGGGTGAAGCGTTTGGTGGCTTTGCGTGGCGACTTGCCCAGTGGCTATGGGGCTGGTGGCGAGTTTCAATACGCCAGCGACTTGGTGGCCTTCATCCGTGCAGAAACGGGTGATGACTTTGGCATTGAAGTGGCGGCCTACCCCGAGATTCACCCACAAGCGAAATCTACCGAGGCCGACTTGCAAGCCTTTGCCACCAAGGTGAAGGCGGGCGCCGACTCGGCCATCACGCAATATTTTTACAACAGCGATGCGTATTTCCGTTTTGTGGAAGATGCCGACAAGTTGCGTGTACACATTCCCGTTGTGCCGGGCATCATGCCTATCACCAGCTCCTCGCAGCTGCTGCGGTTCTCGGACGCCTGTGGTGCCGAAATTCCACGTTGGATTCGTTTGCGCTTGCTAGGCTATGGCGACGACATCGCGTCCATCAAGGCCTTTGGCTTAGAGGTGGTGACCGACTTGTGCGAGCAGTTGCGTGCCGGTGGCGCGCCCGGGTTGCACTTTTACAGCATGAACCAAAGCGCCCCGATCTTGGCTATTTGCAAGGACTTGGGTCTGAGCGCTTAAGGCGATCCAACCGACAAGGCCTCGCAGTGCGAGGCCTTTTTTTGTGCGCCAGTTACAGTGCGCGTTTAGTCCCCAGACTCCACCACCCAACCGCGGCCGGGGCCGCGTGCCAAGGCTTCTTCCACCACGGGCAGGGCTTCGTTGAGCAAAGGCTTGAGGGTGAAAGGGGGGTTGACGATGAACATGCCGCTGGCGCTGAGGCCGGCGTCTTTGCTGCCCGTTTCGCGGCCAATCGCCAAGGTGGCGTGCAGCCATGGTTTTTTGGCTTGGCTGCACAAGCCTTTGAGTTTGCGTGGCAAATCGTGCGCTTCAGGGCGAGGAATGATGGGGTACCACACGATGTAGGTGCCAGTGGCAAAGCGCTTCAAGCTGTCTTGAATGCAATCAATCACGCGGTAGTAGTCATTCTTGATTTCATAGCTGGGGTCAATCAGCACGCAGGTGCGGCGTGAACCGGTGCTCGACACGGGCGGCGGCAACAAGGCTTTGAGCGATTCAAATCCATCGGCGCGCGCCACGCTGACGGTGCGCCCCGCTTCGAGTTGCTGCACATTGCCTGTGAGGGATTTGTGGTCTGTGGGGTGCAACTCAAACAGCTTGAGGCGGTCACGCGCTTCGTGGCGTAACAGCTTGTGGATGATGAATGGCGAGCCAGGGTAAATCTTGTAGCTGCCCTTGGCGTTGAAGCTGGCCACCATGTCTAGATAGTCAGTCAGGGCCGCTGGGCCTTTGAGGTTGAGTACCTTCAAAATGCCTTCGGCGGCTTCGCCACTTTTTTCCGCATAGTCGCCGTCCAAGCGGTAGAGGCCCGCGCCCGCATGGGTATCCACAAACTGAATGCCCGCGTCTTTGTGCATCAAATGCTTCAAAGTGGCAATCAAAGTGAGGTGTTTGAGGACGTCGGCGTGGTTTCCAGCGTGAAAAGCGTGGCGATAACTGAACATAACGAGAATGGTAACTCGCCAAATCACCTTGTTTGGGCGAAATTTGCGCTAAGCGATTGATTTTGCTTATAATATTCGACTTTGCAGCGTTTAAGTAGTCCCGCGGCAGAGGCTTTCGAAAGAGGGCACATCCCACCTAAGAGGTTCTCAACAGAAGAACGCCGACCGTGGAAAAGGACCCTACAAACCAACTCTCCTTTTAGGATTTAACTATGTCTACATTCAGCGCAAAACCCGCTGACGTGGTGCATGAGTGGTTTGTGATTGACGCCACCGATAAGGTGCTCGGACGAGTAGCCAGCGAAGTTGCTCTCCGTTT
>NZ_JAVKLW010000051.1:0-3991 GCF_031538885.1 Limnohabitans sp. | reverse complement strand
GGGCAACTTCGACTTGGCGGTTAAAGCGGCCATGATGCTCTCGCATCCTCAGCCACCTATAACCAGTTCATCTTTGTTGCACTTCGTCCTTGAATCCGCCAATTACAGATAGCAATAATTTATTTTTTACCTTTTGGCAATAATGTGAAATTAAGTTACATTTTGCCACATGCTCGAACGTCTTAAATCATCTCTTTCCAGCCTGTCATCGGCTGAGCAACGCGTGGGCAAGCTTGTTTTATCAGACCCTCGCACCTTCTCCACCCTCCCCGTCACCGAATTGGCCGAACGCGCCCAGGTCAGCAAACCTACTGTGGTGCGGTTTTGCCGCAGCATGGGCTATGAGGGCCTGAGTGATTTCAAACTCAAGCTCGCAGGCAGCCTAAGCGAGGGTGTGCCCTTCATCCACCGCAACGTGGGCGCACAAGACAACAGCAACGATGTGTTGGTCAAAGTGATTGACAACACGGTCACTGCTTTCTTGAAGTACCGCAACGACGCCTCATCAGCGCAAATCGACAAAGCGGCAGAAGCCATTGCGCTTACCCACAAAAAAGGTAAACGCCTTGAGTTCTTTGGCGTGGGCAACTCAGGCATCGTGGCGCAAGACGCGCAACACAAATTCTTCCGCCTTGGGCTGCACACCATTGCACACAGCGATGGGCACCTGCAAATCATGAGCGCGTCCTTGCTGGGGCCTGGCGACTGCTTGGTGGTGTTCTCTAACTCAGGCCGTACCCGCGATTTACTTGACTCGTGCGAGATTGCCAAAAAGAACGGGGCCACCACGGTGGTCGTCACGGCCTCGGGCTCTCCCTTGGCCAGTATCGGAAAAATTCACCTCGCGGCCGATCACCCCGAAAGTTACGAAAAGTTCAGCCCCATGGTGTCGCGCTTGCTGCACCTGATGATCGTGGACGTGTTGGCCACCACGGTGGCACTGCGCATTGGCAGCACGCAACTGCAGCCCTTGCTGCGCAACATGAAACAAAACCTTCTCAACAAACGTTACTCATGACACAAATCCCTCCCCCAGCAGGTACGCTGGACATCGTGATTTTTGGCGGCGCTGGTGACTTGTCGTTTCGCAAACTCTTGCCCGCGCTCTACATGGCGCACCTGCATGACAAGCTTGACGCATCCACGCGCATCATTGCCGTGGGCAGACAAGATTGGACACGCCAAGCGTATTTAGACTTCATCGACAAAAACTCGCCTGCCTTCATCGAGCAAGACGCTTTCACACCAGATGACTGGGAAAGTTTTTTGAACCGACTGGCCTATGTGAGCATGGATGTCACCAACGCCCATGACTTTGCCAAACTCAAAGACCTGTGCACCACGCCCGCATTGCGTGTGTACTACTTGGCAACCGCACCCAGCTTGTTTACACAAATCTGCGCCCGCCTGTCTGATGCAGGTTTGGTCGATGCGCAATCGCGCGTGGTGCTCGAAAAGCCCTTGGGTACCGACTTGGCTTCGGCCCGTGCAATCAACACCAACGTGGCCCGCTACTTTGACGAGCAACAGATCTACCGTATTGACCATTACCTCGGCAAAGAAACCGTACAAAACCTGATGGTGCTGCGCTTTGGCAATGCCATCTTCGAACCGCTGTGGCGTGCCCCCTACATCAAGAGTGTGCAAATCACGGTGGCCGAAAGCGTGGGTGTGGGCAGCCGTGCAGGGTTTTACGACGGTGCAGGTGCCATGCGTGACATGGTGCAAAACCACTTGCTGCAACTGTTGTGCATCGTGGCGATGGAGCCGCCTATCTCGCTCAATGCAGATGATGTGCGCGACGAAAAACTCAAAGTCTTGCGCTCATTGCGCAAAATGGATTTGACTGACATCAAACGCGACACTGTGCGCGGCCAATACACCGCAGGTGCTTCGCAAGGCGCTGCGGTCAAAGGCTATTTGGAAGAGGACAACGTCCCTGCCGACAGCCGCACCGAAACCTTTGTCGCCTTGCGCACCCAAATCAACAACGCCCGTTGGGCCAATGTGCCGTTCTTCTTGCGCACAGGCAAACGGATGCAGCGCCGCGAGTCGCAAATCATCATCGAGTTTGCAGAGCAGCCTTTTTCCATCTTCGGCGCCACTGCGCAGCAAGAACCCAACCGCCTCATCATCACCTTGCAGCCCGAAGAATCCATTCAACTTGAAATGATGGTCAAAGAGCCAGGCACGGGCATGAACTTGCATCCGGTCAAGTTGGGCTTGGACTTGCAACAGTCATCAGACAAACGTCGTGCCGAAGCGTATGAGCGTTTGTTGATGGACGTCATCAAAGGCCGTCTCACGCACTTCATGCGCCGCGACGAACTCGAAGCCGCGTGGATGTGGGTGGAGCCCATCTTGAATGGCTGGGCCACGCTCGATGACAAGCCCCGCGCCTACTCGGCCGGAAGTTGGGGGCCAGCCGCCTCGTCAGCTTTGATGGCACGCGAAGAACTGTCGTGGTTTGAGGAGGCGTGATGGCCCACACGTGGTGTCCCGAATCACGCGGCACATTGACGGTCCACACCGTCAGCCAAACTGCGCTGAATGCGCAATTGGCACAAGACATTGCACAACGCCTGGATGCAGCGATTCAAGTACGTGGCTTTGCGGTGCTGAGTGTGTCGGGCGGTCAGTCACCTATTCCCTTGTTCCAGGCCTTGCGTTTGATGGACATCGACTGGTCGCGTGTGCGCGTGACCTTGGTGGATGAGCGCTGTGTGCCACGCACGCACAGCAGCAGCAACGCGTTGCTGGTGCAAACCCATTTGCTACAAGACCGCGCCGCACAAGCCCAACTCGTATTCATGGTGGCCGACACCCATGCATCTTTGTCGTCACCCGCCGCACAGGCTAAGGCGGCAGGCATCGCCCTGACGGCGGCAGGCACAGCAGATGTGTTGGTCTTGGGCATGGGGGCCGATGGTCATACCGCCTCGCTGTTCCCCGAAGCGCCCAACTTGGGCGACGCGCTTGATTTGCGCAACGCACAAGCCTGCGTCGCCATCGAGCTAGAGACCCCACCCGCCAACGCGCCCTACCCGCGCATCACCCAAACCTTGGCGCAAATTCTCTCGGCGCGTCACATCGTGCTACCGCTCACAGGCACAGACAAACTGAACACCTTGCAACGCGCTTGGCCACAAGCCAGCTCGGCGAAGCCGATTTCTATACCGTCGAAGCCGATCTCCCTGCCCACTCTGCCCATCTCTTTGGTGCTGCAACAAACGCAAACACCCGTGGCACTTTGGCTTGCCAGCGAAGCTCTCTCTACCCACACACGCCCATCATGACCATACCGCTTCACACCACCCTCGCCGCTGTGACCGCTCGCATTGAGCAACGCAGTGCACCCACACGCCAAGCCTATTTGGATGTCTTGGCCAAAGCCAAAAAGCCCGGCCCCTACCGTGGCGGCATGGGCTGCGCGAATGCGGCCCACGCCTATGCCGCCATGCCAGCCAATGACAAACTGGTGTTGCGTCAAGAGCGTCAGCCCAACGTCGGCATCATCACCGCCTACAACGACATGCTCTCAGCCCATCAGCCGTACGAGCACTACCCCGAAAAAATTCGTGCTGCCGCACGTGCCGCAGGTGCCACCGCGCAAGTGGCAGGCGGCGTGCCCGCCATGTGCGATGGCGTGACCCAAGGCGAAGACGGCATGGAGCTGTCGCTGTTCTCGCGTGATGTGATTGCCTTGGCCACCGCCGTCGGCCTGTCGCACAACGTGTTTGATGCGGCCTTGTTCTTGGGCGTGTGCGACAAGATCGTGCCCGGCCTGTTCATCGGCGCCTTGCAGTTTGGGCACTTGCCTGCCGTGTTTGTGCCCGCTGGCCCGATGACGTCGGGCTTGTCCAACGACGACAAAGCCAAAGTGCGTCAGCAATACGCGCAAGGCTTGGTCAGCCGCGAGGTGTTGCTGCAAGCCGAACAAGCGGCCTACCACAGCGCGGGCACGTGTACGTTTTACGGCACAGCCAACTCC
>NZ_JAVKLW010000050.1:0-4242 GCF_031538885.1 Limnohabitans sp. | reverse complement strand
TTTGGTATCGTTCTTCTCGGCTGAGGTGCTTGTACATTGGGCAACTTCGACTTGGCGGTTAAAGCGGCCATGATGCTCTCGCATCCTCAGCCACCTATAACCAGTTCATCTTTGTTGCACTTCGTCCTTGAATCCGCCTCTTTAATATCGCTTGGGATATCTTTTAAACCGCAAAATGTCACTATCGAAGCAATGCCGCCGTATATTAGCCACGAACCAATTGTGAATATCCAGCTATGCTTTTTGTGGATTTGATCCACTTTCGAAATAAGAGTCGACATTAGTTAAAGTTGTTTTCTAAGAAAGAGTGTTTTTTGGTCACGGCATCGAGCTCGACCAAGGTCTCTAGCAAAGCTTTCATCTTGTTCAAGGGCACGGCGTTGGGGCCATCCGACCAAGCCTCTGAGGGGCAAGGGTGGGTTTCCATGAACAAGCCCGCCACGCCGACGGCCACACCTGCACGGGCCAATACGGGCACCATGTCACGCGCACCACCACTGACGGTGCCTTGGCCGCCTGGCTTTTGC
The DNA here is from genome assembly GCF_031538885.1 of Limnohabitans sp. Classification (GTDB taxonomy): domain Bacteria; phylum Pseudomonadota; class Gammaproteobacteria; order Burkholderiales; family Burkholderiaceae_C; genus Limnohabitans. The sequence continues at coordinate 3,715 of NZ_JAVKLW010000050.1, read as the reverse complement.
ACCGAGTGGGTCACGTCAAAGACCACGGGTGCGCCGGATTTGCGCATTTCGGCCAAGCTGGTCATATCGGCCACGAGGTTGTTGTAGCCAAAGCTCACGCCGCGTTCGCAGGCCAAGAAGTTGTCTTCGGGTAGGCCCGCTTCGCGGGCGGCGTCACGCGCTTTGTCGATGACGTTTTTCATATCCCAAGGGGCCAAAAATTGGCCCTTTTTGATGTTGACGGGTTTGCCTGATTGGGCCACGGCACGGATGAAGTCGGTTTGGCGGCACAAGAAGGCAGGCGTTTGCAGCACGTCGACCACGCTGGCCACAGTTTTGACTTGGGATTCGTCATGCACATCGGTGAGGATGGGCAAGTGAAGTTGGCGGCGCACCTCGTCCAGAATTTTCAAACCGGCATCGATGCCCACGCCGCGTTTGGTGCTGCCAGATGAACGGTTTGCTTTGTCGAACGAGCCTTTGTAGATCAAAGGAATGCCCAAGCCTGAGCAGATTTCTTTGAGCTGACCTGCGACGTCCATCGACATTTCCAAGCCTTCGATGGAGCAAGTGCCTGCGATCAAAAAGAAAGGTTTGTTCAGGCCAACGTCGAATCCGCAAAGTTTCATGGTGTGTCCCGTTTTAAGCTTTGGCTTTGTGTTCCAGCGCCGCTTTGACGAAGGCGTTGAACAAAGGGTGGCCGTCCCAAGGGGTGGATTTGAATTCAGGGTGGAACTGCACGCCCATGTACCAAGGGTGAACGGTTTGTGGGAGCTCGACGATTTCGGTGAGTTGCTCGCGTTGGGTGAGCGCAGAAATCACCAACCCTGCGTTGCGAAGCGTGTCGAGGTAGTTCACATTGGCTTCATAGCGGTGGCGGTGACGCTCAGTCACCACGTCGCCGTAAATCTTGTGGGCCAAGGTGCCGGCTGCTACGTCTGAGCTTTGTGCGCCCAAGCGCATGGTGCCGCCGAGGTTGGAGCTGGCGGTACGGGTTTGGATGCTGCCGTCCGCGTCTTTCCACTCGTTGATGAGGGCGATGACGGGGTTGGGGCTGTCGGGCACAAACTCGGTGCTGTTGGCGTCTGTGAGGCCAGCCATGTGGCGTGCGTATTCGATGGTGGCGACTTGCATGCCCAAGCAGATGCCGAGGTAGGGTACTTTGTTTTCACGGGCAAATTGGGCCGATGAAATCTTGCCTTCCACACCACGAATGCCAAAGCCGCCGGGTACGAGGATAGCGTCGAATTTGCCAAGCTGGTTGACGTTCTCAGGCGTGATGAGTTCGGAGTCGACATACTCGATCTTCACCCGTGCATGGTTCTTCATGCCCGCGTGGCGCAAAGCTTCGTTGAGGGATTTGTAGCTGTCAGACAGGTCGACATACTTGCCCACCATCGCGATGGAGACTTCTTCTTTGGGGTTGGCCACTTCGTGGACCAAGTCGTCCCAACGCTGCAAGTTGGCTGCTTTGGCGTTGATGCGCAGCTTCTCGCACACCAAACGGTCCAGTCCTTGCTCGTGCAACATGCGTGGCACTTTGTAGATGGTGTCCACGTCCCACATGGAGATCACGCCCCACTCAGGTACGTTCGAGAAGAGGCTGATTTTTTGGCGCTCTTCTTCGGGGATGGGGCGGTCTGCACGGCACAGCAGGGCGTCGGCTTGAATGCCGATTTCGCGCAGCTTTTGAGCGGTGTGCTGGGTGGGTTTGGTTTTGAGTTCACCCGCCGCCGCAATCCAAGGCACATAGCTCAGGTGGACAAATGCGGTGTTGTTGGGGCCGAGCTTCAAGTTCATTTGACGCGCGGCTTCGAGGAAGGGGAGGGATTCGATGTCACCCACGGTGCCACCGATTTCGACAATGGCCACGTCCACGGCTTCAGGCGTTTCGAACGCTGCGCCGCGTTTGATGAACTCTTGAATTTCGTTGGTGATGTGCGGGATGACTTGCACTGTCTTGCCCAAATAGTCGCCGCGACGTTCTTTGTCGAGCACGCTTTGGTAAATCTGACCGGTGGTGAAGTTGTTGGCCTTTTTCATGCGCGTCGTGATGAAGCGCTCATAGTGGCCTAAATCGAGGTCGGTTTCTGCGCCGTCTTCGGTGACAAACACCTCGCCGTGCTGAAAAGGCGACATGGTGCCTGGGTCTACGTTGATGTAGGGGTCTAGCTTGATGAGGGTGACTTTGAGGCCGCGAGATTCAAGCAGGGCGGCGAGTGAGGCGGCTGCAATTCCCTTGCCGAGGGAAGAAACAACGCCGCCGGTGACGAATACAAATTGGGTCATGCCAGATCGGGAACTGTCTCCCGGTAGGTGGAAATCGAAATTATAGGCGCTCTGCTACATTGCGAGCCATGTCTGATCTGTCTAATAAACACATTGTTTTAGGTTTGAGTGGCGGCATCGCTTGCTACAAAGCGGCTGAGCTCTGCCGTGCCTTGGTGAAGGCTGGGGCCACGGTTCAAGTGGTGATGACCGAGGCGGCCGCCCAGTTCATCACACCTGTCACGCTGCAAACCTTGTCCAACCGAACCGTGTATGTCTCGCAATGGGATGCCCGCGAGCCCAACAATATGGCCCACATCAATTTGAGTCGCGAGGCTGATGCCATTGTGGTGGCCCCCGCCAGCGCTGACTTCATGGCCAAACTGCTGCACGGTCGTGCCGACGATTTGCTCAGTCTGATGTGCTTGGCTCGCCCCATCGAGCGTGTGCCTCTGGTTTTGGCCCCCGCCATGAACCGCGAGATGTGGCAGCACCCCGCCACGCAGCGCAACATGGCGCAGCTCACCGCAGATGGCGCACATGTGTTGGATGTGGGGCAGGGTGAACAAGCCTGCGGCGAAACGGGCGACGGCCGCATGCTCGAGCCGGAAGAAATTTTGGAAGACTTGATGGCGTTCTTTCAGCCCAAGGTCTTGGCAGGTCAGCACCTGTTGGTGACTGCTGGCCCCACCTACGAAGCGATGGACCCCGTGCGTGGCATCACCAATTTGTCCAGCGGCAAGATGGGCTTCTCGATTGCCCGTGCAGCGCGTGAAGCGGGCGCTGAGGTGACCTTGGTGGCTGGCCCCGTGCACTTGCCTACGCCTCGCGGTGTGCAGCGCGTGGATGTGCGCTCGGCCTTAGAGATGCAAGCAGCGGTGGCAAAACACGTGGATGCTGCGTCTGTGTTCGTGGCCACGGCCGCTGTCGCCGACTGGCGGATAGCGGATGCGGCAGAACAAAAAATCAAAAAAGATGGCTCAGGCCAAATACCGCCACTGAACTTGGTCGAAAACCCAGACATCTTGGCGGGTGTGGCCCAATCCGCTCGCGCGAAAAGCGGTGCTTTGTACTGCGTGGGTTTTGCCGCTGAAAGCCATGATTTGCTTCAGCACGCCACGGCCAAGCGCGAACGCAAAGGTGTGCCGCTGTTAGTGGGCAATATTGGCCCTGCCACCTTTGGGCTGGACGACAACGCCTTGTTGTTGGTCGATGCCCAAGGCTGCCAAGAATTGCCACATGCCAGCAAGCTCACGTTGGCGCGTCAGTTGGTGGGCGAGATTGCGCGTCGTTTGCGTACTGCCTGACTCAGCCCGACAAACCCTGACTTTTAAATTTGGCGGATTCAAGGACGAAGTGCAACAAAGATGAACTGGTTATAGGTGGCTGAGGATGCGAGAGCATCATGGCCGCTTTAACCGCCAAGTCGAAGTTGCCCAATGTACAAGCACCTCAGCCGAGAAGAACG
>NZ_JAVKLW010000049.1:0-3780 GCF_031538885.1 Limnohabitans sp. | reverse complement strand
GCCCACCCTTGACCAGCCTGACGGCCTCCAGCTTGAATTCCAGTGTGTACCGCGCCCGTCGTATCGAATCGCTCATTTCTCTCTCCTAAAACTGATTTTTACCTATCAGCTAAGGAGTACGTTTTTCAGGGGTAAGGTCAAACTGCATATCACGCCAACCGCACTCACACGCCGAGTGCAAAAACTAGAAGCCTATTTGGGTTTGAAGCTGCTAGACCGTACCACGCGTCGCGTTGAGATGACAGCAGTTGGTCGAGAATTTTTGCCTCAAGCACGCGCCATCGTCAATGAAATGACCTCTGACGTGGGACGGCTCAAAGACATGTCGCTGCATGCCAAAGGCAACTTTACCCTCGCCTGTGTCCCCAGCATGGCGGCGCACATGCTTCCTCAACTCATCCGCCAATATGCAGACACATGCCCTGGCAACCGCATTCGATTGCTGGATGCGGCCTCTTACGAAGTCCGCGAAGCCGTGCTCAACCACCAAGCCGAAATTGGCATTGCCGTCAACGGTGAAGTTCACCCGGATCTGATCGAGACGCCTCTGTTTGACGACCCCTTGGTGTTTATCTGCCGTGACACACACCCACTGCACGGCAAAGAAAGCGTTACTTGGACCGACATGCGTGAAGCTGATCTGATTGTGGTGAGCAACTTTATGGCGACTCGTGTGCTCATGGACTACCAGTTAGCCAAGCATGGCATTCGTCTCAACGGTAATTACGAAGTGCGACATCACGCAACGGCCATCAATTTGGTGGCCGCAGGCGTGGGCTGTGCCAGCCTGCCCTCCTCTACCTTGCTGGATGGGGATCGGATGCACGTAAGAAAAATCAAGTTGATTGGCCCGATTGTCAAACGCAAGATCGCTTTGCTGCGACACAAAAACACCAGTCTTTCGCCAGCCGCACAAGCCTTTTTTGAATTGATTCAAAAGGCCAATCTCAAAGAGCCACGAACACGACTCGTGCGAAAAACGAAATAATTAGGACTGAAATTGCACTTCTCAACATAACCGTTTACCCCGACACTTACTGGTATGACGATTCAAACAAGTGCAACACAAGCCCCTGATGTGCTGATCATCGGTGGCGGTAATGCAGCCTTATGTGCTGCCTTGATGGCTGCTGAAGCGGGTGCCTCCGTTTTGATGCTCGAAGCGGCACCGCGAGAATGGCGCGGAGGCAACTCAGGCCATACGCGTAATCTGCGCTGCATGCACGATGCACCGCAAGACGTGCTTGTCGAGGCCTATCTCGAAGCAGAATATTGGCAAGACCTGCTCAAGGTCACAGGCGGCATCACCGATGAAAAATTAGCCCGCCTCGTGATCCGTGCGTCGTCGACCTGCCGCGATTGGATGCGTAAGCACGGAGTTCATTTTCAGCCGCCGCTGTCTGGTGCTTTGCATGTGGCTCGCACCAATGCATTTTTCATGGGTGGCGGTAAAGCACTGGTCAATGCCTATTACCGCAGCGCGCAGAAGCTTGGCGTACAAGTGCGCTACAACGCTCCTGTTGACAAACTCGACATCGAAAACGGACGTTTCGTGGCGGCTTATATCGGCGACGAGCGCATCACCGCCAAAACCTGTGTGGTGGCCGCTGGTGGGTTTGAGTCCAACCGCGAATGGCTGCGTGAGGCCTGGGGCCAAAACGACCGTGGTGAATGGCCTGCTGACAACTTCCTCATTCGTGGCACGCAATACAATCAAGGCGTTTTGCTCAAACACATGCTGGCGCATGGCGCGGACCGCATTGGCGACCCCACACAAGCCCACATGGTAGCCATTGATGCACGCGCGCCTTTGTATGACGGAGGTATTTGCACACGCATTGATTGCGTCTCACTGGGCGTCGTAGTCAACCGCGAGGGTCAGCGCTTCTACGATGAAGGCGAAGATTTCTGGCCCAAACGCTATGCCATCTGGGGCCGCTTAGTGGCCCAGCAACCCGAGCAAACGGGTTACTCCATCATTGACGCCAAAGCTATTGGGCGCTTCATGCCGCCGGTATTTCCCGGCGTACAAGCTGACTCCTTACCTGAACTGGCCCAAAAACTCGGACTACCCGTGGATGCGTTCATGCAAACCCTCAACGATTACAACAACGCTTGTCGCATCGGCACCTTTGACCACACCCGCTTAGACGACTGCCACACCGAGGGCGTCAACCCTGCCAAAACCCATTGGGCACGCACCATCGACACAGGGCCGTATTACGGCTATGCATTGCGCCCTGGCATCACCTTCACCTACCTCGGCCTCAAGACAGATGAGACAGCCGCCGTACGATTCAACGACATCCCCAGCGACAACCTCTTTGTGGCGGGAGAAATGATGTCCGGCAACGTATTGGGCAAGGGCTACACCGCTGGCGTTGGCATGTCGATTGGTACCGCATTTGGCCGCATCGCCGGCACACAAGCAGCGAGAGCTGCCTTGCAATTGGACACACAAGGAGCACACCATGCACACGCTTGATGCACTTACGCAAGAAGCGCGCGCGCTCGGCAATGGCGAAGTCATGCTGTCGGCCTCAGAAACCGAAGTCGCACGACAGCTACAGATTTGTAGCGCCTGTCGTTATTGCGAAGGTTTTTGCGCCATGTTTCCAGCCATGACACGACGGCTTGAATTTGGCAAAGCGGACATCCACTATTTGGCGAACCTGTGCCACAACTGCGGCGCTTGTTTACACGCCTGTCAATATGCATCACCTCACGAATTTGCAGTCAACGTCACGCAAGCTATGGCGCAAGTGCGTGGACAAACCTACGCCGACTATGCGTGGCCGCCTACCCTAGGCGCACTCTACAAACGCAATGGACTCACCTTGTCGCTGGCTTTGGCTGCTGGCTTGTCCTTGTTCCTACTACTGGCATTGCAGCTAAACGGTACCTTGTGGTCTGCACAATTGCAAGGCAACTTCTACCATCTGTTCCCGCACAACTTGCTGGTGGCATTGTTCGCGCCTGTGTTCTTGTTTGCGACCTTAGCCTTGGCTTTGGGCGTGCGACGCTTTTGGCAAGACATCACACCAGCAACCAGCGGTGCTACCTTGACACCACCTGCCGCACATGAGGCCACACAAGACGTGTTGCGCTTGAAGTACTTGGACGGCGGTCATGGTGAAGGCTGCAACAACGAAGACGATGCGTTCACCCTCTCGCGGCGTCGCGCACACCACCTCACCTTCTATGGCTTCATGCTTTGCTTTGCCGCCACCAGTTTGGCCACGGTGTACCACTATGCATTTGGCTGGGTAGCACCCTACGATTTATCTAGCCTACCCAAGGTGCTCGGTGCTGCCGGTGGTGTGAGCTTGCTGCTGGGGACGGCGGGCCTATTCAAGCTCCATCTGCAACGCCACCCCCTGCATGGCGAGGCCACGCAAAAACTGATGGACTTGGGCTTCATCGCCTTGCTGTTCTTCGCCAGCTTGAGTGGCCTCGCGTTGTGGCTTTGTCGTGACAGTGCAGCCTTGCCCGCATTGCTGGCTATCCATTTGGGCATCGTCATGGCACTCTTTACAACATTGCCCTATGGCAAGTTTGCGCATGGTATTTTCAGAATCGCCGCCTTGCTGCGCTTTGCCGTTGAAAAGCGTCAACCCAACCCATTAGGGAAGGTCTGCATAACGCATGAATTTGTAGCGTGACTTGTTACGGACTTCACGATGTGCAATTGTGTGCGTCGATAGCACGATTTTTCGGCGTAAGAGACCCATTTCGTCATCCCACCTTTGCCCTCAGGCCCCTTGCGGACGCACCAGCCCT
>NZ_JAVKLW010000048.1:0-17333 GCF_031538885.1 Limnohabitans sp. | reverse complement strand
AACCGTGACGGATGAGGAATTGACTATGATTGAAAACCGATTGAATCACCGCCCCAGAAAGCGACTAGGATTCAAGACACCTCACGAGGTATTCCATGCCTCGTTAAAGCGTGTTGCACTTCGTCCTTGAATCCGCCGAGTTAATAACCGGACTTAGCGCCCGCACGGCGCTTCGAGAACAAGCCTGCACGACTGGTGCCTTGTGTTTGAAAGCGTTCACGACGCGCCACCTTCGGGTCTACCGTGAGTGGGCGGACAATTTCGATGCGGTCTAAGTCGCGCAACACATGGTGAGGCGTGGTTTTCTTCCCCCAAATACAAACGGTGAAGGCTTCGGGCTGAGCCAAGTCAATTTCGGGGCAGTCCGTCAACAAACCACTGTCTTGCAAGGCGTGCATCACCGTCACGCCCGCACTGAGCGACATCGCGCGCTCATGCACCACGCGCGCTGCAGGTGAATACATCAGGGTGATGTTGACCGCGGGGACGTTACTCACGCGACGTACACCTGCTCTGCGCGCTTCACAAAAGCATCCACCAAGGTAGCGGCGATTTTGTCGAACACGGGCCCCACCAGCGAACCAAACATGCTCTCAAACGCGTAGTTCAGGGTCAGCTCAATGCGACAGGCGCGTTGTGGCTCTTGGGTGTTGGGGTCGAGTAGCAGATGAAAATCCCAAGTGCCATCCAAATGTTTGAACGGGCCATCGATCAGCTCTAACTTGACTTGGCGGCCTGCGATGTGCACGTTGCGCGTGGTGAAACTTTTGTGAAAACCACCAAAGCTCATGCCTACCTCAGCCGTTGCGCCATCGGCGTGTGTCTCGACCACGCCCGCGCGGTCGCACCAAGGCAAAAACTCAGGATAGCGGGCCACGTCGGTGACCAACGTAAACATTTCTTCAGCGCTGAACCAAATAAGAACGGACTTGTGAACGGTTTTCATAGAATGGTCCACATTGTAAGAAGCTCTACCGTCCCCACATCACCTCAATGGCTACCAAAAAACCTGCAACCCCCTCGCGCATCGCTGACAACAAAAAGGCGGCATACAACTATTTTTTCGAAGAAAAATTCGAGGCAGGCATGGTGCTGGAAGGCTGGGAGGTGAAGGCTGCGCGTGAGGGCAAGGTGCAACTCACCGATGGCTATGTGGTGATTCGCGATGGCGAGCTCTACCTCATTGGCTGCCAAATCAACCCACTGCACACGGCGTCCAGCCACGTCACGCCAGACAAAGTGCGTACCAAAAAACTGCTGATGAAAAAAGACGAAATCAAACGTCTCATTGGCAAGGTCGAGCAAAAGGGCCACACCTTGGTGCCCATCAACCTGCATTGGAAGAACGGCAAGATCAAATGCGAAATCGCGTTGGCCAAAGGCAAGGCCGAGCACGACAAGCGCGACACCATCAAAGACCGCGAAGGCAAGCGTGAGGTGGAGCGTGCGATGAAGTCACGCACGCGTTAAACGCACCTCTGTCTTAGCAGATCTGGCTCAGACGCCTCTCATCAACGGTTAGGTTTGCGCTTGGCAGCGTTGGCGCTGGGTTTGCCTGCGCCATTGACGCGTGGTGGCAAACCTGTGTGCTGCGTGAGGACACGGCCTTTGGTGGGCGTCGCTGTGCTGTTCTTACGACGCGCACTGGTATAGCCCCCATCGGTCAGCGGCTGGAAGGTAGGAATCAAATGCTGCTTGCCATTGCCAATCAGGTCTGCACGGCCCATGGCTTTCAAGGCTTCACGTAGCAAGGGCCAGTTGTTGGCATCGTGGTAGCGCAGAAATGCTTTGTGTAAGCGGCGACGGCGTTCGCCGCGCACGATGTCCACCACCTCGCTGCTGCGCGTCACGCGACCCAAGGGGTTGCGGCCTGAGTGGTACATGGCCGTGGCCGTGGCCATGGGGCTGGGGTAGAAGGTTTGCACTTGGTCAGCGCGAAAGCCATTGCGCTTGAGCCACAGGGCCAAGTTCATCATGTCTTCGTCGCTAGTGCCAGGGTGTGCGGCAATAAAATACGGGATGAGGAACTGTTTCTTGCCCACTTCCGCGCTGTACTTGTCAAACATCTGTTTGAACTTGTCGTAGTTGCCAATGCTGGGCTTCATCATCTTCGACAAAGGCCCGCCCTCGGTGTGTTCGGGCGCAATCTTGAGATAGCCGCCGACGTGGTGCTGCACCAGTTCTTTCACATATTCGGGCGACTTCACGGCCAAGTCGTAACGCAGGCCTGAACCAATCAAAATTTTCTTGATGCCCTTTAACGCCCGCGCACGGCGGTACATGTGGATGAGCGAGCTGTGGTCGGTGTTGAGGTTTTGACAAATGCCGGGGTAGACGCAACTCGGCTTGCGGCATGCAGCCTCAATCTCTGGGCTTTTGCAGCCGATGCGGTACATATTGGCCGTGGGGCCACCGAGGTCTGAGATGACACCTGTGAAGCCCGACACTTTGTCGCGGATGTCTTCAATCTCGCGAATGACCGACTCTTCGCTGCGGCTTTGGATGATGCGGCCCTCGTGCTCGGTGATGGAGCAAAACGTACAGCCACCAAAGCAGCCGCGCATGATGTTGACACTGAAACGAATCATTTCCCACGCAGGGATTTTGGTCGCGCCATCGTGGCTGCCGTTCTCATCGGCATACGCAGGATGCGGGCTGCGGGCATAGGGCAAGTCAAACACGTGGTCCATCTCAGCCGTGGTCAGCGGGATAGGCGGCGGGTTGACCCACACATCACGGGCCTGTCGCAGATCGCGACTGGCAGCGCCATTCGCGAGGCCTCCACCATGCGCTTGCACCAAGGCGCGGGCGTTGCCAGGGTTGGTTTCCAAATGCAGTACGCGGTTGGCGTGGGCATAGAGCACGGGGTCTGACTTGACTTGCTCATAGGAGGGCAAGCGAATCACACTGCGCTCACGCGGCGGGACTTTGAGTTTGCCTTTGCCTTGCAGTGCAGGCATGTTGGGGTTGGGCACAAAGTTCAGTGGCGAAATGGTGAAGCCTGTGGTGTTGATGGCCAATGCACCCTGTGCAACATTGTTGCCGACACAAGCTCCCGCTTGCGCATTGGCCGCAGCTGCCACGGCATGGGCTTCGTCTTCACGTGCGCATGTTTCACCTTGCGCTTTGGCTTGTTCGCTCACCATCAAATACGGGTTGACGTGCGCCTCTACCCTGCCCGGCACATCAATGCTGGACGAGTTAATTTCAAACCACCCTTCTGGTGTTTCGCGACGCACAAAAGCAGTGCCGCGCACATCGGTGATATCTTGCACCGGCTCTTTGGCGGCTAGCCGATGGGCAATTTCCACAATGGCGCGTTCGGCGTTGCCGTACAAAAGCAAATCGCACTTGCTGTCCACCACGATGGAGCGACGCACTTTGTCTGACCAATAGTCGTAGTGGGCAATGCGACGCAGCGAGCCCTCGATACCGCCCAACACAATGGGCACATCGTTGTACGCCTCTTTGCATCGTTGGCTGTACACCAGCGCAGCACGGTCGGGGCGCTTGCCACCCACGTCACCCGGCGTGTAGGCGTCATCGCTGCGAATTTTTCGATCGGCCGTGTAGCGGTTGATCATCGAATCCATGTTGCCGGCGGTCACGCCAAAAAACAGGTTTGGCTTGCCTAAGGTTCTGAAAGGCTCGGCGCTTTGCCAATCGGGTTGCGCAATGATGCCGACGCGAAAACCTTGGTTTTCCAACATGCGGCCAATCACCGCCATGCCAAAACTGGGGTGGTCGACATAAGCATCGCCCGTGACGATGATGATGTCGCAGCTATCCCAACCCAGTTGTGTCATTTCCTCGCGCGACATCGGCAAAAACGGGGCCGTACCAAAACGAGCCGCCCAGTACTTGCGATAACTGGTCAGCGGCTTGGCGTTACGCGGGAAAAGGGAGACGTCGGCGTAGGCATTCATGAAGGCAATAAGTGTAAGAGCTAGGGGCCAACCTTCGCTCCAGAGGGGCTATCGGCCAAACCGATGGGTAGCATCAGAAAAACTTAGCGAGATGAAGGCAGTGCCTGCACTGTCAAGGGGCCATCCCACAAATGGGACATCACAGCTTGTGCGTGCGCCATGTCGCTCGATGTAAAAAACTGAACATGCCCCTGCTCTGTTAGGCCAGATAAGCGACCTGCATCTGCCAAACGACGAGCCAACTCACGGGCCACAGCCTCTGCCGGATCAATCAGCGTCACACCCTCGCCTGCGATGCGCGCAATGGTGTCACGCAAGAACGGGTAATGCGTGCAACCCAACACCAAGGTGTCTGCACCCTGCTCCAGCAAAGGCGTGATGAACTGCCGCAGCAAGGCCTCGGTCTCTGCGCTGTACAAATCAGCACGCTCGACTTGCTCGACCCAGCCGGGGCAAGCTTGCAGCAAGATGCGTTTGTCAGCACCATACAGTTCCACCAGCCTAGCCACCGCCGCACTTTGAACAGTTTGGCGCGTGGCAAGCACACCCACCACGCCGCTACGCGTGAGCGCCACAGCGGGTTTGATGGCAGGCTCTATGGCCACGACAGGCAAATGCGTTTGTTCGCGCAAGGCTTTGGCAGCTACCACGGTGGCGGTGTTGCAAGCGATGGTGATGCCCTTGACGCCCTGCTCGGCCAGCCAGTTACCCACATTGAGCGTGCGTTGGGTGATGTACGCTTCAGATTGGTCACCATAAGGCGCATGCCCCGAATCGGCCACATACACCAAATGCTCGTGCGGCAAAGCGGTGCGGATCGCGCGTAAGACAGACAGACCGCCTACGCCTGAGTCAAAGACGCCGATGGCATTGCGCAAGGTATTTGTCAACACACACCTCACTCAGTGGAGCCGCGCACCACCAAGGATGTGGGCAGCAGTTGGGAGTCGGCGATGCGCCCTTCCAAGATATCCTGCAGGGAGTCCATCAATACACCGCCTGCCACATCAAGGGGTTGGCGAATCGTGGTCAGTGGCGGAAAGCTGTGTGAGGCCATGTCAATGTCGTCATAGCCAACAACGCTGACTTGCTGGGGAATTGAAATGCCTCGCCCCGTCAGCACCCCCATGACGTTGATGGCGATCAAATCACTGGCAGCAAAGACCGCATCAAAAACCACGCCGCTGTCTAAAAATTTCAGCATTGCAGCTTGCGCCTCTTTCGCCGTGAATGGCGATTTGATAGAGAGCAGCGGGTCAACCGCCAGTCCTAACTTTTTGTGTGCTTGCAAGTAGCCTTCGTAGCGCTTTGCAGCCTCTGGCATCTCTGTGTCACCAATGAACACAATACGGCGGCGCCCCAAGCCAAGCAGATGCTCTGTTGCCAACACCCCCCCAGACACGTTATCGCTACCTACGCTGCAATACAACTGGCCTGGCAACTGTGCCCCCCACACAGCAATCGGTACGTGGCGTCGAGCCAACTCATTGAGTTGATCGTGGTGACCCCACTGACCAATGACGATCAATCCTTTCGCTCGGCCTGCATCGTACAAAGACGCCATGTCGCCGAGGTGGTCGGCATCGACGCGCGAAAGAAGCAAATCGTAATTCCGGTCTGTCAAAGCATCCGCCAGGCTACCGAGCATGCCTAAGAAAAACGGGTCAGAGATGTGCTGACGGGTTTTGCTGACGTAGGGGATGACCACACCTATGGTTCGGTTGTCCCCCATGCGCAAGCTCTTGGCACTTTGGTTGATGGTGTAGTTCAACGAGCGGGCCAGCTCAATGATGCGTTGGCGCGTTTCGTCATTCGTCAATGAACTACCGTTTAAAGCACGAGAAACGGTAGAGGTAGACACACCCGCCATACGGGCAATGTCGATCATCTGAATTTTTCGTTTGTCGTTATCTGAACTGGCCATGCGTTTGGAATATTAGTTTCACTGCGGGAACACCTACCAATCATAGGGCGTCATTTCACTAGTAAAAGCCACAAGCTTGCCATCTGCATCGCTGAGGCATCCCCTGACACGCTTTGAAGCATGACTTTGGCTTCTTCGGCTTGCTTGGCTTTGAACAAAGCAATACCGCAGTGCAAGCGTACATTTGCCTCACGCTTGAGTCCGCCTTTGCTGAGCGCCTTTTGATAAGCCTCCACAGCTTGCGTCCATTGCCCTTTAGACATCCACACATCGCCGAGTTGCACCAACATAGGGCCATTGTCTGGTGTAAAGGCCAACGACTTAAGCGCCTTGTCATCTTCCGCAGCACCTTGCTGTGCCTGCTGCTTCAGCTTGGTGGCATTGGCAGCGACAGCCCCCTTGTACAAGCCAGCAGCTTGCCCTTGCTCCAACACACGCAATGCTTCATGCGGCAAACCTGACTTGATCGCAAACTGCGCCGTGTCTAAATAATCGTCGGCCTCCTCCATCGTGCCAGCCGCTTCCATCAAGCGAGACACATCGAGTTGTGTCCGCGCATGGATGCCAGGCACACGCCCCATGCTGTTGAGCAAGTCTGACCAATAGGCCTTGCTTGGAAAGCGCGCCACCAACTGTGTCAACGTGCTGGCATACCCTGCGTCGTCCTTGAGTTGCTTTTGACTAAATGCATAAACGCGCAGCTCAGCCTCCTGTGCTTGATAACCCGCGACTTTGTAGGCCTCGGTCATTTCTTGCACCACGTCTTGATGCATACCTTGCAATGCCAACGATTGCACTTTCATGATGTGTACACGTTGGCTTTTCCCTCCCTCAGCCGCATAGCGACGCGCCCATTGAACGACCTTGGCGTGGTCTTTGTTGCGCTGGCTCACGCTCACCATCGTCTCTGTCAGAGTGGCACGATCCGTGGCGGACAGCTCTTTGCTTTGCAGCAAAGCATCTAACGAGCGGGAAGCCACATCGAACTTTTGCGCGTTCATGGCAGCCACAACAGACAAGCGCTCTAACCATATTTTTTCGGCTTCTGTGAGTTGAAACGAGCTTCGGGTCTCTTGAAGTTTTTGCAGCGCCACATCCGACTGATTGGCTTGAATCGCATCTTGTGCCGCTTGCAAAGACTTCGCCACTTCAGGGCGCATGTTGACTTGCGCACTCGTGCTCAGCACCACCGCCAACACCCCCCATACCAACCACTTATTCCACGGCGTTTTCACTTGCACACTCCTTAAAAAAATGCCCCTTCTCGTAAGAGAAGAGGCCAAGGGTTTCCCTCTTACAGAAACCTTGAAGAAATCAATTCACAAACTGCTCAGATCCCACGATGCCTAGCTTATTCAAACCCAAACGTTGTGCATTGGCCATCACAGCAGCCACGGCTTCATACTTTGCCTTGGCGTGAGAGCGCAAATGCAGCTCTGGATGTGGCTCCAGTCTCGTCGCCTCTTGCAGCTTGAGATCCAACTCTGCACGTGTTGCCAAAGGTTTACCGTTCCAATTGATCACGCTGTTGGCGTCCACATCAATTTTGATCACCACAGGGTCTATCTTCTTCGTGGGTGGCTTGGCCACTGGCATGTCCAAATTCACGGTGTGCAATTGCGCTGGGATGGTGATAATCAACATGATGAGCAGTACCAACATCACATCAATCAAGGGCGTGGTGTTGATATCCATCATCACCTCAGGTTCACCGCTACCTGATCCTTGGCCTACATTCATTCCCATGTCTTACTCCTTAGATCAATTGGGTTCGGTGATGAAACCGACCTTGACAATGCCTGCACGTTGCACCGCATACATCACACGCCCTACAGCCTCAAAATCGCTGCGCGCATCACCGCGAATCTGCACTTCAGGTTGAGGGTCTTTCACCGCAAATGTTTTCATGCGATCAACCAAGTCAGCGGAGTTCTTGATGGGTGTGTCGTACAGGTAAATATTGCCCGCTGCGTTCACCGAAATAATCACGTTCTCTGGCTTAGTTTCTCGGATCAGGTTTTTCTCTTTTGGGAGATCGACCTTCACCGATGTCGTCACCACAGGAATGGTGATTAAAAAGATGATCAGCAACACCAACATCACATCAACAAGAGGGGTGGTGTTGATCGTGCCGATGATCTCGTCATCTGCATCCGATCCAACGTTCATGGCCATGATGCTGACTCCTGGTTACTTGTTGTTGGTACCAAGCAGCACCGCATGCAAGTCCGAGCCGAAAGCGTTCACGTCTTCCATGGCTGACTTGTTGCGACGCACCAACCAGTTGTAGCCCAACACCGCAGGCACAGCCACAGCCAAACCGATCGCCGTCATGATGAGCGACTCACCCACAGGCCCAGCCACCTTGTCGATACTGGCTTGACCCGACATACCGATCTTGACCAAGGCGTTGTAAATACCCCAAACAGTACCGAACAAACCCACGAACGGCGCGGTCGAACCCACGGTCGCCAACAACGCCAAGCCATCTTGCATACGGCTTTGCACATTGTTGATGGCACGTTGAATGCTCATGCTCACCCAATCGTTGAAGTTAATGGCCCCCAACATGCCTGTGTGCTTGCTTGCACCTTCCAACCCTTTTTCAGCGATGAAGCGAAATGGACTGCCCTCAGCCAATGTGTCTGCACCTTGCCGCACATTGCCCGCACTCCAAAAACTTTCTTGAGCCGCTTTGGCAAAGCGAGCAATCCTGGCTTGCTCGAAGTACTTGGTGAAGATCACATACCAACTCCCCATGCTCATGATGACCAAGATCAACAAGGTGCCCTTGGCCACCACATCACCTTGCGCCCACAACGCACTCAGCCCATAGGGGTTTTCTTCACCTGCATGAGCCGCAGGTGCAGGTGCAGGTGTAGGCACGGCCACAGGCGTTGGCGCCGCAACTTCCACAGCAGCAGGTGCGGCGGCTGGTGCTTTTTCTTTGGCTGCTTGTGCTGGACCAGCCATGCCAAACAGCAAGCCTGCAACCAGGCCAGCGCTCAGCGCGAGAGTTTTGAGTTGTTTAACCATGATGATGACTCCTAAGAAATTGTTTGACTTCGTTTGTGTTTGTGAGTGACGCGCTGCTTATTCCAAGCGCCATGTGTATTTCATGCTGGCCCAGCTTTGCTCTGCTTTGCCATTGAGCGTGCCTGGCTTGAACTGGCAGCGCGACAAGGCCATGCGTGCGGCCTCATCCAAGCGGGTGAAGCCAGAACTCTTCTCGACCTGCGACTCCAGTACTTGACCTTCCGTGCCAATTAAGAAACGTAGTTGCACCGTACCCTCCTCCTCATTGCGACGTGACGAGCTGGGGTACTCGGGCTTCGGGCAACTCGCTGCGGCATTGATGACGGGCGCGGTTCTCACAGGCGCAACAGGCGCATTGGAGACAGCAGCAATCGCATTGGCTCCTGCGGTGGCATTCACCGCGATATCCACGGGCGGCACGTACTCAGGTGGAGGTGGCGCACTCTTTTGCGGAGGCGGAGGCGGTGGCGGCGGAATGTCGGGCTTGGCATCTTCAATCAACTGCGCCTCAACAGGCCCCTTGATCACTTTGACGAACTTCTTAGCCAAGCCAGAACTGATCGCCCAAAACAAGATGATGTGCAACAAAACCACCAGACCCAATCCGACCACATGCTTGCCTGGATTGCGTTGTTGACTGGCGTAGTCTTTCATGTGTGTGTGGCTCCTCATTGTCAATTGCAGGCTCACAACAATCTGCAAACGTTTGCAATTCTAGTTTTCGAATAAAAACATGCCCACTGGTGCAAACCCTCGGCCTTCAAAATATTTTTGTTGCACGCATCAGACAATAGGGAAAATACTAAATTTTTGGACAATTCCAAAGCAAATCAACAGTTTATAAAACTATTAGAGATTAAGCATTTAACTTAATCCAGACGAAAATAAAAAACAATCATTGCAAACGTTTGCAAATTAAAACAGAATTCACCGCACTCATTGCAATGAACTCAAGGCAAGGCAAAGAGTCATACATCCAGTTAGCGATGAAGATCAAGCAAAACTGGGGTTCCATCAACTTGTAAAGGAGACGTTTGTGAAAACGAACAAAAAGACAATCAGTAAAAAAACGATTGTAATAGCCGCATCTTTGGCTGCTATGCAAATTGGCGCGGTTTATGCCCAAAACGCTAACAACACATTGAACCTCGAAGAGGTTGTCGTTACTGGCACCGCCACGCGCACATCAAAGATGAAACAAAGCGTTTCAGTAAGTACGCTTTCAACTGAAACCATCGAAATATCTGCGCCAAATAACTCTGCTGAAGTGCTGCGCTCAGTACCTGGAATTCGTGCCGAAGCAACTGGCGGCGAAGGTAACGCCAACATCAACGTTCGAGGATTGCCAAGCCCAGACGGCGGAGCACGCTACGCTCAATACCAAGAAAACGGCCTGCCAATCCTCTTGTTTGGCGACATCATGTTTGGCAATGCGGATGGCTTCCATCGCATCGATAACAACCTTGATCGTTTAGAAGTCATTCGCGGAGGCTCTGCAGCAACGTTTACAAGCAACGCTCCTGGTGCAATTTTAAACTTCATCGACAAAACTGGTGAAGAAAAAGGTGGCTCAATTGGTATCACGAAAGGTGTGAACTTTGACCGTACCCGCTATGACATGAGCTATGGAGGGCCTATCTCTGACTACACACGTTTCTTCATCGGTGGCTACATGCGCCAAGGTGAAGGTGTGCGTACTGCGGGTAACAACGCTGAAAATGGTGGCCAAATTAAAGCCAATATCACCCATGATTTAGGCAAGGGCGACTATGTTCGTTTGAATTTCAAGTCATTAGACGATCAAGTGCCTATGTTCTTGCCAACGCCCATGACACGCACTGGTGGGTACGCGGGGTTTGATCCCTTGACTGGATTCAGTATGCCCAAGGGCTTGATTGATACATCAACCAATTCATTTGGTCAAAAAGTTGTCACAGACACGTCAACAGGCGCAAAAACAAAGAGTACTTCGTTTGGTGGCGAATTAAGCCTTGGTCTCGAGAACGGCTGGAAGTTGAATGAAAAATTCCGTACTAGCAGTAACAGCGGCACATGGGTTGGAATGACATCTCCGAACGTTGTCGGCACAGCACAAGCTCTCGCCACTCAGTACGGCGGCGTGTCCGCAAAGTACCACAACTCTGGCTTGGCAGCGAAAACAGATACCGCATTCGTTGGACACCTGTTCAATGTGAGTGTCAAAGATTTGGGGAATACGGTAAACGACATCAAGGCAACTAAGTCGTTTGCAGGTATTGATGGCTCAAAAACTGATGCAACTATTGGTCTGTTCAGCATGACTCAAAACATTGCCATGGATTGGCAATGGAGCAGCTACTTGTTGTCTATGAGCGGTACAAATCCACAAGTGATCGACATCTTGAATGCTCAAGGCAACAGCATCAACAGCAGCGGCTCTGGCTTTGCTAACGGTGCAGCGGCTTGGGGCAATTGCTGTGTTCAATCTTACAGTTTGAAGTACAACCAAACGGCACCATACGCGGCTGTGGCATGGGAAAAAGACAAAATTAACGCAGACGCGAGCGTTCGCATGGACAAACTCGCCGCAAGTGGTAACGCTGGTCAACCCGTGAACTATGACTTGACTAAACCTGCTTACACAGCAGGTGCAAACTACCGATTTAATCCTGACCTGTCAGCCTTCACGCGCTATAGCCACGGCACTCGATTTAATGCAGACCGCGTTGCAAGTGGTGCCGCCATCGACAAGGCAACAGGCGGGATAGCAAACGAAAACGCGTTATTTGACACGGTCGATCAATTCGAAATTGGTGCAAAACTTCGCGAAGGTAACTTGAGCTTGTTTAGTACTTTGTTCAAAGCAAAGACACGCATTACAAGCTATGACCCAACGAAACAACCAGCAGAATTAGCCGCAAAGTACGATGCGCAAGGCGTTGAACTTGAAGCTGGCTATCGCATGGGTGCATTCCGTATCGCAGCAGGCGCTACTTACACAGATGCGAAAATTACACAAGGCTTTAACGGTACAACAAACTTGGCTGGCAACGCGCCTCAGCGACAAGCCAAATGGGTCTATCAGCTCACACCTTCTTACCGTACTGGTGACTGGGTTATTGGTGGAAGTTTGGTAGGAACCACCAGCTCATACGCAGAAAATACAAACCAAAATGTATTACCTGGCTACAAAATTGCCAACGCATTTGCTTCATATGCCATCGACAAAAAGACAACTACTAGCTTGTCAGTCAACAACTTGTTCAACCAATTGGGGATTACAGAAGCACAAGCCTATGCCGCTGGCTACCAAAGCGTTCGCACGACGACAGGTCGCGCAATTCAAGCGGGCTTGAAGTACAACTTCTAAGCTCTCTCTGGGAGATCAAACCACTCGACCTCTCACTTGAAACCAACTGCGCTGAACCCAAAAGGTTCGGCGCATCTCTTAAAGAATTGTGAACACCATGTCTTTTACCGAAGATCGTCCCGTCACATCAGGGCAGGTTCATCTTCCAGCTTTTATCCATGCGCTGCTTGACACAGCACCTGTCGATCGCGCTCGTGTCATACGCCAACGCTTGAACACCGAACTTCCTGTGCTGCAAGACAGACTGACACGTCTGTATGGCTGCACCCACAATTTTTCAAACTGGTTGAGGCAAGTTGTGACTCAGGCAGTGGAACTCGCGCTCGCACGCCCCGACGATTTGTGGGCTTTAGATTTGCAGCGTGCCTCTCAACCCAATTGGCATATGAATGGTTCATTGGGTTATTGCGCTTATACCGACAAATTTGCAGGCAGCTTGTCTGGTGTGCGGGAACGCATTGCGCACTTGCAAGACCTAGGCGTGACCTACTTGCACTTGCTACCCTTTCTCAAACCAGGCACACACCCAAACGATGGTGGCTTTGCTGTTGCCAGCTATGACGAAGTTGACCCCGCCTTAGGTAGCAACCAAGGTTTGCAACGACTCACGCAAGCACTGCGCGCAGCGGGCATTAGCTTGTGCAGTGATTTTGTGCTCAACCACGTCTCTCACGAACACACGTGGGCCTTGCAAGTACGCGCAGGCGATGCGCACTACCAATCGTATTTCCACTGGGCGCACAGCGCCGAAGAAGTCGCGGCGCATGAAAAAAATCTAAGTCAAATTTTTCCCAACACGGCCCCAGGTAACTTCACCTTCATTCCCGAAGTGAAAGCTTGGGCATGGACCACGTTTTATCCCTACCAATGGGATTTGAACTACACACAGCCTGATGTATTTGCAGCCATGTCGCAATCACTGTTGCAACTGGCCAACCTGGGTGTTGAAGCGTTTCGATTGGATTCCACAGGTTTCTTGTGGAAGCGCCCTGGCACCCATTGCATGAACCAACCCGAGGTGCATTGGATTTTGCAAGCCATGCGCAGCCTCACCAACATTGCGGCACCTGGCGTATTGCTCAAGGCAGAGGCCATCATGCCGACCCAAGATTTGCCACCTTACTTCGGTTTGGGTGAACCCCAAGGCAAAGAGTGCCATGCGGCTTACCACTCCAGCCTCATGTCCGCCAGTTGGATGGCGTTGGCTGAAGAAAACACGCAAATCATTGAAGACGTGCTCTCGCACACACCCGCCCTGCCCGATGGCTGTGCATGGATGACCTACGTGCGCTGCCATGACGACATTGGCTGGAACGTGTTGCGCCCCGAGCTGGACGCACGTGGCCCCGATCAACGTACGCGTTTGCTGCATGCGGCGCAGTTCTTCGCAGGTGAAGTGCCTGGAAGCTATGCGCAAGGTGCCGCCTTTCAAGCAAGCACCCCATCGGTGGTGCATGGCACCAACGGCATGACGGCCGCTTTGGTGGGGCTGACATCAGCCCAAACACCCGCTGCCTTAGAGGCGGCCAAATCACGCTTGGTGATGATGCAGTCCTTATCATTCTTTGTAGGTGGCCTGCCATTGATTTACATGGGTGATGAATGGGGCCAAGGCAACACCTCGGCACACGAAGTTGCGCAGCGTCAAGGCACTGATGGCCGTGAGTTGCATCGCCCCATGTTTGATGAGGCTGGGTTTGCCAATCGCCACGATCGACAAACCACACCAGGTCAAATCTACACAGCACTGCGCGCTTTCATACAAGCGAAAAAGGAACATCCTGGTCTGAATGCCACCCATCCGCTGAGCATTTGGCACACGGGCGTGTCGTCTGTTCTGGGTTTAAAGCGTGGCTCAGAGATGCTGGGGTTATTCAACTTCTCAAGCCAAACTCAAACCTTGGCCCCCACACCTGCGATCACACAAAACTGCATGACGCATGGCACAGATTTAATTTCGGGCCAACCCATTGATCTGCATGGTTTGGAGCTTCAACCCTACTGCGCGATTTGGCTAAAAAAATGAGCGCACACCTCAAACCACATCTGTCGTTTTGGCAAATCCTGAGCATGAACTTTGGATTCTTCGGCATCCAATACAGCTTTGGATTGCAACAAGCCAATATGAGCCCCATCTACAAGTATTTAGGCGCCGACGAAGCCAGCCTTCCCTTGCTTTGGTTGGCGGGCCCGATGACAGGCCTCTTGGTGCAACCGATCATTGGCGCCATGAGTGACCGCACCATCAGCAAATGGGGACGGCGCACCCCCTACTTCATGATTGGCGCCATCTTGTGCAGCATCTGTTTGGTGTTCATGCCCTACAGCCCCACCTTGTGGTTTGCCGCCAGTTTGTTGTGGATTTTGGATGCGGCCAACAACGTGACGATGGAGCCCTACCGTGCGTATGTCAGCGACAGGCTCAACCCCAATCAACACTCACTTGGTTTTTTGACGCAAAGTGCTTTCACGGGTCTGGCACAAACACTGGCGTACCTCACCCCATCGCTGCTGTTTTGGTTTGGCTTAAATAAAGACGCGGTAAACGAAAGCAACATTCCGCACATCACGGTGATTGCGTTTTTGATTGGCTCGGTGCTGTCATTCACCGCCGTTTGGTGGTCGGTGCATTCGACGCCCGAACTCCCTTTGACACATCAAGAGCGAGATGCCATTCTGGCTAAACCGAGAGGTATCAAGGCTACGTTGACAGAAATTGGCGAGGCTGTGCGAGAGATGCCACAAGCCATGCGCCAACTCTGGTGGGTGAAGTTGTTTCAGTGGTACGGCATGATGTGCTACTGGATTTACATCGTGCCCGCATTGGCCAAGTCGGTGTTTGACACGTCCGATGCCGCATCGCCAGGTTTTCGCGATGCAGGTTTGCTCAATGGGCAAATCGGTGGCTTCTACAACTTTGTGGCCTTCATTGCTGCATTTGCACTCATTCCCCTCACCCGACAGTTTGGCCCCAAAGTGATTCATGCCGCGTGTTTGTCCCTCGCGGGTCTAGGCATGTGGTTTTTGCCAACCTTGCAAGACAAAGTCATGCTGTTTGTACCGATGCTCGGCATTGGTTTGGCTTGGGCCAGCATCATGGGCACCCCCTACATCATGCTCGCACGCAGCATTCCGCCTGCACGTGCTGGCGTGTACATGGGCATTTTCAACATGTTCATCGTCTTGCCGATGATTGTGCAAATGCTCACACTGCCTTTGTACTATGACCGCTTGTTGGGCGGTGACCCACGGCATGTCATTCAGTTGGCGGGGTGCTTCTTGGGTATTGCCGCACTACTCACGCTGCGGGTGAAAACGCATGACTGATCAACAACCCATCCGTGTTGCGATTGCTGGCGAGGCACTGATTGATTTCATCTCAGAGACGGATGGTCGTTTCAACCCCTGCTTGGGCGGCGCTGTCTACAACCTGGCACGAGCCCTTGCGCGACAAGGCATGGGCACACTTTATTTGAATCCGTTTTCATCTGACCAACTCGGTCAAGCGTTGATGCAGCAAATGTTGGACGATGGGGTTGAACTGGCTCAAACCCAAGCCGTGCAAGCGGTCACCTCACTCGCCGTGGTGAACCTCAATGACAGTGGTCACCCGAGCTATGCCTTTTACAGAGATGGCGTTGCAGACCGTCAGATAACGTCGGTACAAATGAATGCGGATTGCGCCCATCACGCCAGCACCATCGAGCTGATCTGCACAGGCGCACTCGCTTTAGATGCGCGTGACGAGCACGTCTATTTGCCATGGCTGAGCGATCAAAAAGCGGCAGGCAAATGTATCGTTGTCGATGCAAATTTGCGCCCTAGCGTGATGCCTGATTTGAAAGCCTATCGTCATTGCGTCCATCACTTCCTTGACGTGGCAGACATCATCAAAGTCAGCGACGAAGACTTGCTTGCACTCGAAATACCAGGTCAATCGGCTTTGGAAAAAGCGCATCACCTTCTGAACAGTACCCATGCCAACCTCATTGCATTGACGCTGGGGGCAGATGGCGCTTGGCTACTCAGCGCAACGGGGGATGCTTACTTTGGAAAAGAAAATGCCGCCCTCAACATCATCGACACGGTGGGTGCTGGCGACAGTTTCTTGGCAGGCCTGTTAGCCGCATTGAGCCATCTCAAGCCTGTCGGCACACCCTTCAATGCTTTCTTGACAAGCCTCCATCCAGAACAAGCCACGATGGCATTAAGTCATGCCATTGCCAGTGCCAGCTTGTGCGTTCAAGCGCGTGGCTGCGTGCCGCCTACTTGGTCGCAAGCAAGCCAATGGGCGCTGAACCATTCATCTCAATCCCAAACCTCTGCCAGCGTTCAATCTACCCACCCCACTTAAAGTGTCGAACATAGTCAATTTAAAATGTTGGGGAAATTCCGTGGTAGCGCTGGGTGAGCCTGGCCAGTTGCCGCCGACAGCAAGATTGAGTAAAAGAAAAAATGGTTTGTTGTTGAGTGCCTCCATGTCCGTCGCCATGCTTTGTCGGGCGAACCCTACTCCGTTGAAGTGGGAACGCCGCTTGATCTGTACCATCATCCAGCGAATTTATTTGTGGCTGGTTTTTTAGGTACGCCACGCATCAATTTGGTCCATCGCCCTGGCGAAAACGCAAGCCCCGATCACTTGGCGTTTTGGACAATGCTGACCAAGGCGGACAGCGCAGACGCTGGGCATTCGCGCAGAACACCTCGCCCTAGCGCCCACAGGACAAGGGGTACGTACCACTGTTGCCTTGGTGGAGCATTTGGGTGACGTCTGTATCGGGTATTTGAAGTTGGACGGCGTCAATGAGTTGCTGCATGTCAAGTTTCCCAGTCGTCGGCTCGACAATCTGGCCAAGGGCATGGCGCTGAACATCACGGCGCAAGCAGATGACGTGATGGCATTCAATGCACATGGCCAACGAATATCCGTATAAAGGCGCCCAAACTTAAGGGAATCAAATGGCGGATTCAAGGACGAAGTGCAACACGCTTTAACGAGGCATGGAATACCTCGTGAGGTGTCTTGAATCCTAGTCGCTTTCTGGGGCGGTGATTCAATCGGTTTTCAATCATAGTCAATTCCTCATCCGTCACGGTT
>NZ_JAVKLW010000047.1:0-9365 GCF_031538885.1 Limnohabitans sp. | reverse complement strand
TTCGATACGGCTCTTAATCAGCTCAGAGATTTCTGCTGGATTGAGTTGCATGACTCTTTCCTTCTTTCTTGTTAGGGCTGACAGGCATTAAGCCGTCAGCGCAACTTTCATTTGATCTAAACGGGCTTTGACAGAAGTGTCTAACACTTCGTCACCCACCACCACGCGAATACCGCCAATTAGCTCAGGCTGCAAAGCCACAGAGACGTTGAGTTTGCGGCCAAAACGCTTTTCGAGAGCCGTCTTCACATTAGCCAAAGCTGCTGCGTCGATCTCAAAAGCGCTGTACACCACAGCGTCTGCCGTACCGCTTTGCGCATTGACATGGGCACGGAACTGCGCAGTCACTTCGGGCAACGCACTCAAGCGACCGTTATCAATCACGGCGCGCAAAAAGTTTTGCGCAGCAGTTGGCAATTTAGATTTGGCAACACCAACCATCAAATCAAACACTTGGTTCGAAGTGACTTTGGGGCCCTCTGCAAATTGCAGCAATTGGGCGTTCCCAGCGATAGCTGCAAGCTCTTCGAGCCATACAGCGGTACCGCTTAAGTCTGCGGCCGAAGCCTTGAACAAAGCTTCTGCGTAAGGGCGGGCAATGGTGGCGAGTTCGGCCATGTTGTCCTCTTACAGCTCAGTCTTTAGACGGCCCAACAAGTCGGCGTGGGCGCTAGCGTTGACTTCCTTGCGGAGAATCTGCTCGGCGCCTTTGACAGCCAATGCAGCCACTTGCTCGCGCAAGGCTTCACGTGCTTTCACAACTTCTTGCGCAGCTTCAGCGTGTGCAGCCGCCACAATCTTTTTCGCTTCGTCCGAGGCATGCGCCTTGGCTTCATCGATCAAGTGTTGTGCGCGACGCTCAGCATCGGCCAACAAAGCGGTAGATTCGTTGCGGGTTTCAGCCAGCTTCAATTCCACTTCTTTGTGCGCGTTGGACAGTTCAATCTTGGCATGTTCGGCAGCAGCCAATCCATGGGCAATTTTTTCTGAACGTTCGTCAAGAGCGCTTGCGATGGGTGGCCACACGAATTTCATCGTGAACCACACCAAGACCGCAAAAACGATCATCTGGACGAACAGGGTTGCGTTGATACTCACGGCAACACCTTTCTTTTGGTAGTTGCGAGAATTACTTCAGGACGAAGGGGTTCGCGAAAGCGAACATCATGGCGATACCAACGCCGATCAAGAACGCAGCGTCGATCAAACCAGCCAACAAGAACATTTTTGTTTGCAGTTCATTCATCAACTCAGGCTGACGTGCAGCTGCTTCGAGGTACTTGCTACCCATGATGCCGATGCCGATACAAGCACCGATAGCACCCAAACCAATGATGAGGCCAGCTGCGAGTGCTACATAACCGAGGACGTGTTCCATTTGTTGCTCCTAAAGAATGGATGAGAGAGAAAAGTTAAGAAAAAACCGAAAACGAGTGCGCCTTAATGGGCATCATGTGCTTGACCCACATACACCAGCGTCAACATCATGAAGATGAAGGCTTGCAATGTGATGATCATGATGTGGAAGATGGCCCAGATAGAACCAGCAATGATGTGACCGATGGGCAGCAAGATGCCAGGCAGCGTGGCAGCAGCAGCGCCACCCATCAAGGCGATCAACATGAACACCAATTCGCCAGCGTACATGTTGCCGAACAGTCGCATACCATGCGACACGGTCTTGGCTGCGAATTCGATCATTTGCATGACGAAGTTAACAGGCCAAAGCAGCGGATGGGCACCGAAGGGCGCGCAGAATAGCTCATGCACCCAACCACCGATACCTTTGATCTTGATGTTGTAAACCACACAGACCAACAAAACAGAAGTGGACAACCCCAAGGTGGTTGACAAGTCAGCCGAGGGCACCACACGCATGTAGGCATGGTGCGCATCGCCACCATTAGCGCCGTAAATAAACTCCCAAATTTTTGGGAACAAGTCGACAGGGAACAAGTCCATGGCGTTCATCAAGAATATCCAGACAAACACCGTCAACGCCAAAGGTGCGACCACCTTGCGGCTCTGCGCACTGTGAATGATGCCTTTGGCTTGTTTATCCACCATCTCAACCAAAATTTCAACAGCAGCCTGGAAGCGGCCAGGCGCGTGGGCCGTTGCACCACGGGCAGCACACCACAAGAAAAAGCTAGCCACCACACCCAAGAACACCGACCAGAAAATCGAGTCTAGGTTGTAAACGGAAAAGTCAATGACGCCAGCCATCGGCTTGTTTTGCAGATGCGTCAGGTGGTGAACGATGTACTCACCAGCGGTCGGACCATGTTCAACAGACATTCGTTCGCTCTTCTTTGTTAGTTGGATTGACTGGGTAAAACACCTTGCGAAAGCCAAGCGCCACCCAATACACCTTCATTGTCACAACTAGGCCCACCAACATGGCAGGCCAGCTCAAATCATTTACCAGGCGAGGCGCTGCAAGCAACATTGCGACGGTCAAGCCTATCTTGACCATCTCCCAGAGGAAAAAGCCAAACACCGCAGCACCAACATTGAACGAAGCGACCCGACGGGTCAAACCTCGTGCAAAGAGCGCCGCAGGGGCAATCACTGCCAGCGCACCGTAAAGCGCCGAATACACAGCAGCCATACGCCCCGCCACCAGCCATACAAGACCAGCCACGAGAAGTCCTAGCACTGCCTGGACTTCAACGACCCGCCACACCGAAAGAAGGGGTTGCTGCTTGCGCAACTCAGCCACCTGTTCGGAGGTGAGTGACTCAAACGTGTCTTGTACGTTGTCTTGATCTTCGGGTTGTATTCTGGTCATGCTTGTTTACGCCCAGGTTACACCCGCTTGCCTCTACTGAACCCAAGATTGTACGCGATAACACATGCGCTTTTGCGCCTATCGCACCAAGAGGAGGATAATTTCTGGCATGACGAACCCGAACATGCCACCAGAAAACCCTCGCACAGACTCGCTGATTGAGTACCCCAGCCTTTTCCCCGTCAAAGTCATGGGACTGAAGGTCGATGGGTTTGTCGGCGCCGTCACTTACATCGCCGAACAATTCGATCCCACGTTTGATGCCACGACCATTGAGTTGCGCGAAAGCAAAGGGGGCAACTATTTGGGCGTCACCATCACCGTCACGGCCACCAGTAGGGAGCAGCTCGATGAGTTGTACCGCACCCTGACGTCTCACCCCATGGTGAAAGTAGTTCTGTGATCAAGCAACTAGGACGTGTGCCCTACCTGCTGACTTACCAAGCCATGCAGGACTTCACGGCGTCACGTACGCACGAAACGCTCGATGAGCTATGGATTTGCGAGCACTCCGCCGTATTTACACAAGGACTGGCAGGGCACACAAACCATTTACTGGCCCCGGGCGACATTCCTGTGGTGCCAACCAACCGCGGTGGGCAGGTGACCTTTCATGGGCCAGGGCAAGTGGTGGGCTATCCACTCATTGACCTCAAGCGTGCAGGCTATTACGTCAAAGAATATGTGTACCGCATCGAAGAGGCGGTGATCCGAACCTTGGGACAGTTTGGCATCACGGGGCATCGCGTCGCTGGCGCACCAGGCATCTATGTGCGCTTGGATGATCCCCGCAGCCACGCCATGCTGACACAGCGTCCTCAGAAGGACGCGAGTAAAGACCCAGACTTTGCAGGACTTGGGAAAATCGCAGCACTGGGCATCAAAGTCAGTCGTCACTGCACGTACCACGGCGTGGCGTTGAATGTGTTGATGGACTTATCCCCCTACCAACGCATCAACCCCTGTGGGTATCGAGGTCTGCAAACCATCGATCTTTCTACAATCGGTGTATCGATCAGCTGGCAAGAGGCGGCTGATGTTTTGAGCCACAAGCTCGTCACCCACTTAACGCCTTAACGACCAGGCCTTAAATACAGCCTTTACCGCCATCCATGTCCACCCCTGACAACCCAGTTGTGCGCGAAGCGCAAACTATCGACACCTACAACGCTTCCGCCAAACAAAAAGCGGCGGCCAAGCTGTCGCGCATTCCTGTCAAAGTTGAGCAAGGCGAAGTCCTGAAAAAACCCGATTGGATCCGCGTCAAAGCTGGCTCCCCCTCCACGCGGTTTTACGAAATCAAGGATGTGTTACGCGCCAATAAACTGGTCACCGTCTGTGAGGAAGCCAGTTGCCCCAACATCGGCGAGTGCTTTGGCAAGGGCGCGGCCACCTTTATGATCATGGGCGACAAATGCACGCGCCGCTGCCCCTTCTGCGATGTGGGTCATGGCCGGCCTGACCCACTTGATGTGAATGAGCCTGAGAACTTGGCAAAAACAATTGCCGAATTGAAGTTGAAATACGTGGTCATCACCAGCGTGGATCGCGATGATTTGCGCGACGGGGGAAGCCAACACTTTGTGGACTGCATCCGCCGCACTCGCGAACTGTCCCCACAAACACAAATCGAGATTTTGGTGCCCGACTTTCGAGGCCGCGACGACCGCGCTTTGGAAATCCTCAAAGCCTCCCCGCCGGATGTGATGAACCACAACATCGAAACCGTGCCACGCCTCTACAAAGAGGCGCGTCCTGGCAGCGACTACACATTCAGCCTGAACTTGCTGAAAAAATTCAAAGCATTGTTTCCGCATGTGCCCACCAAGAGTGGCTTGATGGTGGGCTTGGGCGAGACCGACGAAGAGATTTTGCAAGTCATGCAGGACATGCGCGACCACGACATCGACATGCTCACCATTGGTCAGTACTTAGCGCCCAGCACCAGCCACATTCCCGTTCGCAGATACGTGCATCCAGAGACATTCAAGATGTTCGAGAAAAAAGCATACGCGATGGGCTTCAGCCACGCCGCCGTCGGCGCAATGGTTCGTTCGAGCTATCACGCAGACCAGCAAGCCCATGCGGCAGCTGAAGCGTCTAAGGTTTAAAGCCCCAAGAGTTCAGCTGGTTCGTCACTGGCCAGCACGTCTTGCGCCCACGCCTCTAAGCGAGATATGTCAGCACGGATCACCTCTTGTTTGACAGCCAAAATTTGCGTGGGATGCATCGAGAAGCTGCGCAGACCTAGGCCGAGTAACAAGCGGGTCAAGCTCGGGTCACCGGCCATCTCGCCGCACACGCTTACGCCTTTGCCCTGTACCCGACACTCGGCAATCACGTCCGAGACCAAGCGCAACACAGCGGGATGCAACGGGTCATACAGGTGCGCCACCGATTCATCAGCACGGTCAATGGCCAAGGTGTATTGAATCAAGTCATTGGTGCCGATCGATAAAAAGTCGAAGTACCGCAAGAACATTTGCACGCTCAGTGCCGCCGCAGGCACTTCAATCATGGCGCCAATTTTGACGGGGCCAAACGCCACACCGCGGGCATCCAATTGTTTGCGTGCTTGCTCTAACAAGGCCAGCGTCGACTTGATTTCACGCGCATGTGCCAGCATGGGTATGAGCAGGTGAACTTGGCCATAAACTGTGGCTCGCAAAATCGCGCGCAGTTGTGTCAAGAACATGGCCGGGTCAGCCAAGCTCCAGCGAATGGCACGCAAGCCCAAGGCGGGGTTCAGATGCGCATCTTCTTTCATCGCCCGATCCAGCGGTTTGTCTGCGCCGACATCCACGGTTCGGATGGTGACAGGCAACCCCTTCATACCCTCGACCGCCCGTCGGTAGGCTTGGAATTGCTCCTCCTCATCCGGCAAGGCGCCCTCTCGCCCCATGAACAAAAATTCACTGCGGAACAAGCCCACGCCCACAGCACCCACATCCAACGCAGCAGGCGAGTCCTCAGGCATTTCGATGTTGGCCAGCAGCTCTACGCGCTGACCATCCAAGGTCACCGCAGGCGTGTGACGCAAGCGCGAAAGTCGTTCACGCTCCACCTCGGCTTGGCGCTGCTTGAACCCGTACTCGGCCAAGATGATGGGCGATGGGTTGACGATGACCACACCAGCATCGCCATCAATGATGATCCAGTCATCTTGCCGTACCAACTGGCTGGCCGTGCGTACCCCCACCACCGCTGGAATGTCCAAGCTGCGTGCCACGATGGCGGTGTGCGATGTTTTGCCGCCCACGTCTGTAACAAACCCTGCAAACACGCTTTGTTTGAACTGCAACATGTCGGCTGGCGACAGGTCATGTGCCACCAACACCAGCGGCACATCCATCTCGTCACCCAACTGCAAGTCTTGTTGGCGAGCTTGGTTGCTGCGCTTGGCCGAGACCTGTGGAATCACATGCGGAATGCCCTTCATGTGGCGCAACATACGCTCGACCACCTGCTCTAAATCACCTTTGCGTTCGCGCAAATAAGCATCGTCCATCTCGTCGAACTGGCGCGCCACCACGTCGAGCTGTGAGGTCAAGGCCCACTCGGCGTTATAGAGACGGTCTTTCACCCACTGGCTCACGCCATCGGCCAGCATGGTGTCATCCAGTAGCATGAGGTGAACCTCAAGAATGGCAGCTAGCTCGGGCGGGGACTCTTTGGGTAAGTTGTCATGCAGTTGCTGCAACTCTGCCATCACGGCTTGGCGTGCATGCACCAAGCGCTGAAGCTCGGATTCGATTTGGGCGAACTCAATGAAATAGTGAGCCACATCCACGCGACTGGAGGCGACCAACACAGCCCGCCCAATGGCAATGCCACGTGCGACCGCAAGACCGTGAACAGCCAATGTCATGATGTGACCCTACTCGCCTTCACCAAACTTATCGGCGATAAGGGCCAACAGTCCATCCATGGCCTCTTGTTCTTGAAGGCCATCCGTTTCTAAGTCCACCTCGCTGCCAAGACCTGCCGCCAGCATCATGACTCCCATGATGCTTTTTGCATTGACTCGGCGCTCGCCTTTGCTGATCCACACCTCACACGGAAAGCTACCGGCGAGTTTGGTGAGTTTGGCCGATGCACGGGCGTGCAAGCCCAATTTATTGCTGATGGTCGTTGTGGTTTTGATCATGGATTCGACGATGTTGATTTTGTGATGCCGTAATTGCAACTTGCATCACGCCCTGTGTGCCGCCCGTGAGTGCCCTCGCGATCAGTGCATCCAATGGTTCATGGCGATAGCAGACACTGCGAAACAGCATCGACAAGTTCACCCCAGCGATGAGTTTGGCGTTACTGCCGACAACCAGTTTTTGTGCCACGTTTGCGGGCGTGGCACCGAAAATATCGGTCAGCACCAACAAACCATTGCCCAACGCAGCGCCAGCAGCATCTAAGGCTTGTGCGAGCGTATCCTCCGGTTGGGCGGTGGGCAGCACATCTAGCGCGATGACATCCATCGCACACTCGGGGTACACATGCATGGCGCAATCGCGCAAAGCACTGGCCAAAGGAGCGTGGGCGATGATGAGAATGCGGTTGGTCATAGGGCAAAGTGTGATGGCGGATTATCAGCTGTCTGATTTGTGCTTTAAAAAGTAGCCATACGCGGCCACACAGCAGGTCAAAAACACAGCCAGTGCGCACTGAAATGCTTGCGGCTCTTGCCAACCCATCGCTTTGCAACCATCAATCATCAACCCCATGCTCCACTGCACCACAAACACGCCCGAGAACAGCACCAGGTTATAGGCAGACAAGGCGCGTCCCGCCAAAGCCGTGGGAAAGGCCATACCCACCGCAGGCTGGGCTAGTGACACGAATGAGCTGCTGATGCAAAACAGGGCCCAATGGAATGCCCCAGCATCGGCGCCTGCCCACACCATATAAATTTGCACACAAAAATTCAGCGGTACGCCATACGTCATCAACTTATTGGCGTTGAGGCCTCGGGCGTACAGCATGGGTGTGACCCACCCCCACAACAAGAAAGTCAACAACATGCAGACATTGATCCAAAACAAACTCGTCGCCGCCTCCAGCGAGGAGTAACCTGCCACCTTCATCATCCAAGGCCCAGCCCACAAAGTTTGCATGGCGACCAATCCGCCGTAATTAAAGAAGCCCATGGGTGCCAGGCTGCGGAAATACGGATGCGCCCACACTTGGGTGTAGCTCGCCCAAATTCCAACCGGTTTGGTGTGTTCATGCGACGCGTGAGCAGGATCGGCAATACGCCACGTGGGAACTTGCCATGCCATCAACGCCATCGAAAGCACGATCAACAAGGCCAAGCCAACAAAAATCCACCGCCAACCGATGATGGGCAGCAACCACTGCACAGGTAAAGTAGACGCCAACATACCGAAGGCCCCTGTCATCAGCATCCAAGCGTTGGCGCGTTGCTGCTTCTCGAGTACCAACCAACGACGATAGCCCGTTAAGGGCGCCATCAAGCAGGCGCTCACACCCACGCCAATCAGCACACGGGCCAGCAACAAGCCAGCAAAATCGGTCGCGCATGCAAACGCCAAACTGCCTAAAACGGCGACGCCCAAAAAGCTCAGTACCACGCGCTTTGGACCGTGTTGGTCTAGCCAATGGCCCATCGGTAACTGCGTGAGTGAAAAACCAAAGAAATAGCCTCCCGCCAACAGCCCAAGATCACGCGCTTGCAGACCGAACTCCAAAGTCAAGGTGGGCGACAGTGTGGCCGTAATAGCGCGCAACAAGGCAGATAAGAAATAAGCCGAAGCGAATGCAACAAACACCCAGACAGTCGCTTTGCGCGACAACACATCGTGACTCATGGCAACTTAATTCCTGAAAAGTAGGTTTCAGCAGCGTCTGACAAACCCTTTTCTTTGGCACTGCCATAGACCGCTGCTTGATAAATTTTCCCACCATAGGCGAACCATGCCCGCTGCACTTGGATTTTTTCTGTCACCACATTGGCGCGAACAGCTAAGGTTTGCGCAGGGGGGCCACTCATGGCCCAGCTTTGCGGCACTGCGTCTGTTGGGGGCCTGTGCAAGGCGGCCAAGCTGGCCAAACGCCATGCCTGTATCGCCTCCGTTGTCGTGAGGCCAAGCGGCACCGCCATGTCCCCAAAGGTGAACTGCATGTTGCTGGCTTCACACCCCTGCAGAGACAAACTTGTTTCCACATCACTGGAGACCACACGCATCATCACCATACGGGTCGCGTGATCGGGCTTGCAAGGCAGCAGGACCGTCAAGCCTGATGCATTCGTGTTCACTTGCCTCCAATTCAGCGCAGGCGTGCAGCCGTAGAGCGTGGTCGCCAAAGCAAGCAAAAGCATCCAATACTTTACAGCCCATGTCATGCGCACCATTATCTAAGATCACGAACCTTGAACCTGGCCTCACGCAAACTCTAGCTTATTTATGCGGGCGTGACTTGACCTTACCCCTGAAAAACGTACTCCTTAGCTGATAGGTAAAAATCAGTTTTAGGAGAGAGAAATGAGCGATTCGATACGACGGGCGCGGTACGCACTGGAATTCAAGCTGGAGGCCGTCAGGCTGGTCAAGGGTGG
>NZ_JAVKLW010000046.1:0-3796 GCF_031538885.1 Limnohabitans sp. | reverse complement strand
ACGATCTTTTCCAACACGTCAGGACGAATGGCGTTGACCATGTCGGTACCGATGTAGCCAGGTGATACGGTGTTGACGGTCACGCCTTTGGTGGCCAGCTCTTGGGCCAAAGCCATGGAGAAGCCGTGCATACCGGCCTTGGCGGCCGAATAGTTGGTTTGACCAGCTTGACCTTTTTCACCGTTGACCGACGAGATATTGATGATGCGGCCCCAGCCACGCTCCACCATGTCTGGCACCACTTGCTTGGTGACGTTGAACATGGAGTCGAGGTTGGTGTTCATCACCGCATCCCAATCTTCGCGCGTCATTTTCAAGAACATACGGTCTTTGGTGATGCCCGCGTTGTTGACCAACACATCGATAGGGCCGTGCTCTACTTTGGCTTTGGTGAAAGCTTCGACGGTGGAGTCCCAATCGCCCACGTTGCCCACCGATGCGTAAAAGGTATAGCCCAGCGCTTTTTGCTCGTCCAACCATTTGTTGAAATCACGTGTGGGTCCACAACCTGCAATGACAGTGAACCCTTCCTTGTGAAGGCGCTGGCAAATGGCGGTTCCGATGCCACCCATGCCGCCTGTGACGTACGCTACTTTCTTGCTCATTTTTTGTCTCCTGTTTTATGAGTTTTAAGTGAATGAAATTTGAAATCTGAGTGATGAAGGCCTCAACGCTCCAAGGCCAATGACACGCCCATGCCACCACCGATACACAACGCAGCCAAGCCCTTTTGGGCGTTGGTGCGCTGCATTTCGTGCAGCAAAGTCACCAAGATGCGGCAACCTGATGCGCCGATAGGGTGACCAATGGCGATTGCGCCACCGTTGACGTTGACCTTGGCGGGGTCAATGTCCAATTCGCGGTTGACGGCGCAAGCCTGCGCAGCAAACGCTTCGTTGAGCTCGAACAAATCAATGCCGGAGGCTTTCCAGCCCGCACGTTGCAAGGCTTTGCGTGAAGCAGATACAGGGCCCATACCCATGACAGCAGGGTCCAAGCCGCTTGTACCAAACGCGGCAATGCGTGCCAAAGGCGTCAGCCCCAAGGCCGCCGCCTTCTTGGCGGTCATCACGACCACAGCAGCCGCGCCATCATTGATGCCTGAGGCATTGCCGGCGGTCACCGAACCCGCTTTGTCAAAGGCAGGACGCAGACCCGCCAAGGCTTCAGCCGTGGTTTTTTTGTTGATGTATTCGTCGAGATTGAACGCCAGCGGGTCACCCTTGCGCTGAGGAATATGCACCGACACGATTTCGTCTTTGAATTTGCCCGCCTCTTGTGCAGCCGTGGCTTTTTGCTGACTGGCCAAGGCCAAGGCGTCTTGCATATCACGGGTGATGCCGTGGACCTTGGCCACGTTCTCAGCCGTGATGCCCATGTGGTATTGGTTGTACACGTCCCACAGGCCGTCCACAATCATGGTGTCAATCATGTTCCAGTTGCCCATGCGTTGGCCATCACGCGAACCGAGCAGCACATGGCCTGAAGCACTCATGTTTTCTTGCCCACCCGCCACCACGATGTCGCTGTCGCCATACGCCACGGCTTGTGCGGCCAACATGACTGACTTGAGACCCGAGCCGCACACGGCATTGATAGTCAATGCGGGCACAGCGTTAGGAATGCCAGACTTCATCAAGGCTTGACGCGCTGGGTTTTGGCCTGCGCCAGCAGCCAACACTTGGCCCATGATGACTTCACCCACCAAGGCGGGGTCCACTTTGGCGCGTGCCAAGGCTTCGCGAATCACGATGGAACCTAACTCTGTTGCTGCGATTTTGGCGAGTGAAC
This sequence comes from Limnohabitans sp., assembly GCF_031538885.1. Classification (GTDB taxonomy): domain Bacteria; phylum Pseudomonadota; class Gammaproteobacteria; order Burkholderiales; family Burkholderiaceae_C; genus Limnohabitans. Next base: position 2,005 of record NZ_JAVKLW010000046.1, on the reverse strand, counting down.
CACCAAACTTGCCCACAGCGGTGCGAGCGGCTGAAACGATGACGATGTCTTCCATGAAAGTCTCCAACTATTTATTTGAAAGGTTTAAAAATCAATGGCTTGCGCGTTGTTTGACGTAACGACCAGGGGCGTCCTCGATCGCTTTGTATTTGCCCTTGCCATAGGTCTTCGGTGCAGCGATTTGCTTTCCAGCATGTGACTTGAGCCAGTCTGACCAATCGGTCCACCAGCTTCCTGGATGCTCTTTGGCTTTTGCAATCCACTGGTTGACGTCTTTGGGAAATGTCGTCTCGCTACCCGTCCAAAAACAGCGTTTGTTCGCTGCTGGTGGATTGATCACCCCTGCAATGTGGCCCGAGGCGCCCATGACAAAACGTTTTTTACCTGGGAACACCTGCGTGGTGGCATAAGCCCCCCCAATGGGCACGATGTGATCTTCACGTGAACCGTAGATGTACACAGGCATATCGACTTGGCGGAAATCAATCTTCTCGCCACAGACCTTGGTTTTGCCAGGCTTGACCATGTTGTTTTCGAGGTAAGTATTGCGCAGGTACCAGGCATACATTGGGCCAGGCAAGTTGGTGGAGTCGCTGTTCCAGTACAACAAGTCAAACGGCGGTGGCGTTTCGCCTTTGAGGTAATTGCCCACCACATAGTTCCACACCAAATCATTGGGGCGAAGGAAGCTAAAGGTCGACGCCATGTCTTTGCCCTTCATCAGGCCACCTTTGGCAAACTGACCTTCGCGGTACTTCACAAAGCCTTCATCAATGAAGACATCCAAGACACCAGTATCAGTGAAGTCAATCAAGGTCGTGAGGAAGGTGGCGCTGGCCACAGGCTTGTCACCACGCGCAGCCAACACGGCCAGCGCATTGGAGAGGATGGTGCCGCCCACACAGAAACCCAGCGCATTGATTTGCTTTGTGGTGCCAATTTCTTGAACCATGGAAATGGCCTTGATCGCCACTTGCTCCACATAGTCGTCCCACGTGGTGTGCTTCAACGACTCATCGGGGTTACGCCAACTGACCACAAAGGTGCGATGACCTTGGCTCACGGCATACCGAATGAGTGAGTTGTTGGGTTGCAAATCCAGGATGTAGAACTTGTTGATGCAAGGAGGAATCAGCAAGAACGGACGTTCGTAGACTTTGGCGGTGAGCGGCTTGTATTCGAGCAACTGGAAAAACTCGTTTTCAAACACCACTTTGCCCTCGGTCGTAGCCACGTTCTTGCCGACTTCAAACAGGCGCTCATCGGTCATCGACACGTGACCTTGCTGCATGTCGTGCAATAAGTTTTGAATGCCTTTGGAAATGCTCTCGCCTTTGGTATCAATGGCTTTTTGCTGGGCTTCTGCATTCAAGGCCAAATAGTTGCTGGGCGCAGAGGCTGCGGCCCATTGCTCGACGGCGAATTGGATACGGGCTTTGGTTTTCGCGTCGGTCTCGGCGGCATCGGTGAGCGCCATCATCGTGCGGGTGTTGAGCAAGTAAGCGGCGGCGGCGGCGGCAGCCATTGGGTTGTGCGACCATGCGTCACCAGAGAAGCGACGGTCTTTCACCTTTGGGGTACCTTGCAAACTTTGATTCCACAACTCGGTGGCTTGTGCGATGTATTGTTTTTGCAAGGCTTCGAGCTTGTCGGGCGAAAAGCTCAATGAGGGCGTATTGGCATCCCCGCTACCTATTGTCTGAAATGAGGCCAAAGCTTTGAGCCAGCTATCCCCTAGGCTCTTGAGGGCCGCATTCTGATCCATCGCATATCTCCTATACAGTCGCTGTTGGCTTTTTCACTGTCACCAGTATGTCCGTGAAATACCTTCGCATTTCTGACAGATATCAAACTCAAGCGAAAACCCCTAGGGAACATCTGCATAACCTTCTTGTAAACCCTGACAGCGTGAACGCCATAGACTGCGTTGAATACACATGAAACAAACCAGCCTATCGATCAGCGGCTTTGAGCTGCAAAGTAAACGCACACGTCGACGAGAGTT
>NZ_JAVKLW010000045.1:0-6049 GCF_031538885.1 Limnohabitans sp. | reverse complement strand
GGGGCCTGAGGGCAAAGGTGGGATGACGAAATGGGTCTCTTACGCCGAAAAATCGTGCTATCGACGCACACAATTGCACATCGTGAAGTCCGTAACAAGTCACGCTACAAATTCATGCGTTGTGCAGACCTTCCCTAGAATGACTGGCTATGTTGAAACGCGTCCTCCTCATCCTCTGCTGCGTTGCCAGTGCACATGCCGCACCGTCGAACAATGCCGCCGATGACATTGAGCGCTATTTGGCCGAGCGTGGCATCGTCGCGCAAATGGACCAAATGCGGCAAACCGTGGGCAACGGTGCGTCAGAGTTGGTGGTCAACGCCATGACTTTCTTGGGCGTGCCCTATCACCGCGGTGGCACCAATGCCGACACGGGCTTTGATTGCAGCGGTTTTGTGCGCACCATGTTCGAGCAAACTGTGGGTCGCGTTTTACCGCGTCGGGCCAGCGAGCAAGCCGCCGCCACAGAGAAAATCGACAAACAGGATTTGAAGCCAGGCGACTTGGTGTTCTTCAACACCATGCGTCAAACCTTCAGCCATGTGGGCATCTATGTGGGGGACAACAAATTTATCCACTCCCCCAAACCCGGCCAGCAAGTGCGCGTGGACGACATGCGCCAAGCCTACTGGGACCGCCGCTTCACAGGTGCGCGTCGCGTACCCGCCTCTGTCAACAACGACAGCGGCAACAACTGAACCACAACGCTTCTAGACTAGAAGCGTTCGCCTTCAGCCAGATAGCGCCAAGCGCCCTCTTCCAAGTCGCCTAAGCTCACACGTCCTAAGCGGATACGACGCAAGGCCAAAATCTCCAAGCCCGACAACTCGCACAAGTACACGGCCAATCCGAGGTGAGAGCCCTTCACCGCCAAACGCAACTTGCTGCGCCCTGGGTTGGCGCTGCCCACACTGATTTTGAAGTCGGGCAAACGCAGGCGCTCATCGCGCATGGCGCGTTCAATCGGGCGCAACGCTTCGGGCGTCACTTCGCCCCGCACATCCACCATCAGTTCTTGCTCGATGAAGGCCATGTCTTCCATCAGCTTGCGCTGCACGCGAAAGTCTTGCGTGAAGGCCACCAAACCACTGGCCTCATATTCCAAAGGCACGCTGGCGTCGAGCTTGGTCAAGTGGCTCTTCAAGAACCGAACACCACTGTGGTCATGCTTGCTGTGGTGCTCTGGCGTGAGCAACTGGCGCACATTCTGTGGGCCTTTGGCTGGGCGAGCAGGCTCGGGTTTGCGGCCTGGTTGCACGGGTCTCGCAACCGGCAAGGGGGTCAAACCATCGGTCCAGCCTGCGGGCTTGTTCACGATGAGGGTCACAGGCAGGAGGTTGGGCAAGCTGGCGTGCGCGTCGAGCGCCACCTTTTGCTGACTCACACGAAACTGCGGCTCTTGCACCACCACACCATCGACCCTCACGAAACCTGCCTCAATGTATTGCTCTGCTTCACGGCGCGAACAGTCACGCAGCTGCATGACGCGTTTGGAAAGGCGCTCGCCTTCTGAAGGACGTTGCGCCATGTTTTGACTGGAATTCATAAGGGCTGAATCCTCCCACAGTTATGGAATGGGTCAGACAAAACCCCGTCAAAACCGAACTGCGACAACAACTCACCCAACCCGAGTGGTATGGTGCTGCCCCATGCACACACAAATAGACCATCTCGTCATCGTTGCCAGCACCTTAGAACAAGGGGTGCAATGGTGCGAAGACACACTGGGCATCACGCCCAGCCCCGGCGGTGAACACACGCTCTACGGCACCCACAACCGACTTTTCAAAATTGCATCGCCCGCCAACCCGCTGGCGTATGGCGAAATCATCGCCATCAACCCCGCAGCGGTTCGTCCCAAACGTGCCTGCCCGACGCGTTGGTACGACATGGACAACCCCGCCTTGCAAAAAGCCGTGGCCAAAGTGCCGCGCTTGGTGCACTTTGTGGTCAACACGCCCGACATCAAAGCCGCCCGCATGGCCGTTCGCATGCAAGGCATTGACCGTGGCCCCGCCATTTCAGCCAGCCGTCGCACCAACCGAGGCACACTCAATTGGCAAATTTCGGTGCGGGCGGATGGCCAACGTTTGTTTGATGGTTGTATGCCGTCGCTCATTCAATGGGGCAAGCCAGAGGCCACCGACCCGTTCAAGCTGCACCCACGCAACACCCTCACCCGCTCTGGCGTGACCTTGCAAAGTCTGGAAGTCACCCACCCCAGCGCAGCCAAATTGCAAGCAGCCTATGACGCGATGGAACTCGCCCGCGTGACCGTGACCGAAGGCCCAGCCAACCTCAAAGCCACCTTGCAAACCCCCAAAGGTGTAGTGGTACTCGAAAGCCTCGGGCTTTAAATTTTCTTGTGCGCTTGCACCTTGGCGTAGGCCGCCCACAGCTTGTGCTGCATTTCGCAGCCGCCCATCCTCAGGCCGGGTGCTGAGAGGCCCATGAAGCGGTCGGTCTGCATGATGAGCGCGTGGGCTTGCTCGAACACCCCCGAGCCAAAGAGCTGGCGTATCGCGCCCACATAAGGCGCGGTGTCACCACGGTCGGTGAGCAACACCAAGGTCTCGATGCAGGCATAGACCGCGCGGCGTTGTGGCGGGATTTGGTCAAAGTGGCGAATCCACTCGCAGCCCTCCACCGTGGCGGCTTCGTCACCACAGGCCAAGGCCAAGAGGGTTTTGAGTTCGCCCACGCGCAGGTCTGCCCAGAAGCTGCCTGCATCGGGGGTCATGCCAATCAGGCCCGCCACAGGTCGTTGGTCGGCCACGTTGGACTCGTTCAAACTGGCTAATAAGTCGGTGCATTCTTCGTTGTCGAGGTCAGTCAAGTTGAGAATGGCTTCGCGCATGTCATTGGCAATGCTGTTGTTCTCAAAGTCGAGGTCATCCACAGGGTAAATCTCAGACATGCCTGGCACCAAGACGCGGCAGGCGTACACACCCAAGTGGTCGAAGTCGGCGATGTAGATGTCAAAGCCATCGTCGTGCATGCGCTTGACGCAATAGGCATAGTCGTCCGCGGTGGTGGTCGAGAAATTCCAATCCACAAACACGTAATCAGGGATTTCGCCCAAGAACTCCCAATGGATCACGCCACTGGAGTCCACAAAGTGAATTTCGATGTTGGGTGCGCTTGCGGCTTCATCCAAATCAAAGGTGGGGGCTGGAAAGCCGCCCAAGGTGTCGAGTGCGCGGCCTTGCAGCAGTTCGGTCAGGGCACGCTCTAGCGCCACCTCAAACCGTGGATGCGCACCAAAGCTGGCAAAGCAGCCTTGGTCTTGCGGGTGCAGCAGCGTGACGTTCATCACAGGGTACTTGCCACCCAGCGAAGCGTCTTTCACCAAGATGCCAAACCCTGCCGCACGCAAAGCGGCAATGCCTGCGGCAATCCGTGGGTAGCGGTTGATGACCGCCTCTGGCACATCGGGCAAGCACATGCCTTGGCTGATGATCTTGGCTTTCACATAGCGCTCAAAAATTTCAGACAGTGCTTGTGTGCGTGCCTCCAACGCGGTGTTGCCCGCCGACATGCCGTTGCTCACATACAAGTTGCCAATGATGTTGACGGGGATGTAAGCCGTCTCGCCATCGCGTTGACGCACATAGGGAATGGCGCAAATGCCGCGCTCGACATGGCCCGAGTTGAAGTCCACCAAGTTGGAGCAATCAATGTGGCCCTCGGGGTTGTAAAACTTGTGCAGCTCGGCATTGAGCAAGCCATCGGGCCATGCGCCGTTGTCGGTCAAAGCAAACCAACGCTCTTGCGGGTAATGCACAAAAGCTGCGTCTGCCGTGGTGGGGCCGAGGTAGAAATGCGTCCAAAAATAGTTGGTGGCCAAGCGCTCAAAGAACTCGCCCAAGGCACTGGCCAAGCAGGCCATGCGTGTGGCCCCTTTGCCGTTGGCAAACAACACGGGGCAATCGCGGTCACGGATATGAACCGACCAAATGCCCTCCACAGGGTTGAGCCAGCTCTTCTCTTCGATGTGAAAACCCAGCGCTTGCAGCTTGGCTTGCAGGGTGTTGATGGTGGATTCCAGCGGCGCGTCTTTGCCAGGAATGAAACTTTGAGTGGGCACGGTCAATCGCTTTAAAAAAATAGCAGGGATGCCCTAGAGCAGGCCCTGATTGTGGGGCCTGCGCGACTTGAGCCACGTTCGGGGTTTTCGCTGAAATACTTTGCGCTCAGTCGTCTTTGGGCAAAGTGGCCAGCAAGGCCATGCCTGCGGCCATCACGCCAGCGGTCAGCCACAACGCACCTTTGAACGTGCCCGTGATCTGCGCCATATAGCCCGCCACCACAGGGGCCAGCATTTGGGCCGCGCCATAGCTGAGGGTGAGTTTGGCCATCGCCTTGCCTGGGTTGCTGGGGGCGCGTCGCCCGACCAAGGCCAGCGTCATGCTCACGATGCCAATGAACGTCGCCCCATAGCCCACCGCCCCAGCCAGTGCAGCCCACAGCTCACCCGACATGGCTGGCAACATCACCGACAGAGTTTGCAAACCAAACGCCAACAGCAACGCGTGTTTATCGCCCACACGCCGCGCCACCAAATCCCAAATGAACACCGCAGGCATGGCCGCCAGTCCCACCATTGCCCAAGCCAGGGGGCCAAGCCCCGCTAAGGCAGGCTCACGCTCCACAATCGCCACGGTGAACGTGGCGCTAATGACAAAGCCCCACCCCGCGGCAAAGTAACTGGTCAGCATAGTCCATGTCCAGCGGCGTGAGCCCAAACCAGCGACCACCGCGTCATGCGCGACCACCACTTGCGGGGGCACAGGCGGACGCCACTTCCAGGCAGGCACAAAAAACACCAAACCCAACGCAGCAAATGCCAGCCATTGGTCAGACCATGTAGGCCACCACTGCGACAAGCCCCACGCACCCAAGGCGGACACCACAATGCCCAGCCCCAAGCCAATGAAATACAAACCCAGCTCAGGCCGCCGCCCTTGGCGCATCAACCAACCCAACACCAAGCCAGAGCCCAACAACATGCCCGTGGCACCACACAAACCACCGATGTAGCGAATCAAAGCCCACGCAGGCATCCACGTGGTGAGGGCCATCGCAGCCACCGTGACCAAAGCCATCCACAAGCCCGCGCTGTACAGCCAATGGCGCCAACGCACATCGTCAATCCAAGTGGCCGCCAAAGCGCCACTCATGTAACCAGCGTAGTTGATGGCCGCCAAACCACCCGCCGCGGCGTCGGTCAATCCAGTTTGGGTTTGTAGGCTAGGCAACAGCGGCGTGTAAGCAAAACGCGCCAAGCCAATGGTCAGCACCAAACCGCAAATGCCGCCCGTGAGAACTTGCCAAGGATGAAGCTGTTTGTGCGACATCAAACCACCCAAGGATTCATCAGTGTCAAACCCAGCCCTTCAAAATGTTGGGTGTTCCGAGTTGCCAGCGTAGCGCCGTGCGCTAAACAAATCGCCGCAATCTGCGCATCGGCGACATCTATGGGCTGCCCCTGACGATCGCGCATAGCTACCAAGTCGGCGTACACCACGGCGGCTTCTAAATCAAACGACAACACGCGGCCCGAAAAGTCTTCAGCCAGCATGGCCTGCACCGCTTGCGCCTCGTTGTCAAAGCTAGCCGCACGCGGCGCACTGGTTCGTGGAGGCTCATCTAACTCAATGCCACCAATGGTTGCAAACCGCGCATGTATGCGGCTGCCCATGCCCGTTGCGGGTGCCACTGGCTGCGACAACACGCTGCGCAAGATGGTGCGCACTTCTTCCTCCATCGAACGCCCGTGCGTTGCAGCGGACATGCGCAGCTTGTCTTTGATGGCAGGTTCTAGGTTGCGAATGGTCAAGGTACTCATGTGGACTCCTGCAATTTGATAGCAATGCTAGCGCCGACAGCAAGCAACGTCAAAATGAGTGGCGAATTCAAGGACGAAGTGCAACAAAGATGAACTGGTTATAGGTGGCTGAGGATGCGAGAGCATCATGGCCGCTTTAACCGCCAAGTCGAAGTTGCCCAATGTACAAGCACCTCAGCCGAGAAGAACGATACCAAATCT
>NZ_JAVKLW010000044.1:0-8151 GCF_031538885.1 Limnohabitans sp. | reverse complement strand
CAACATGCGCTTGTGGGACAAAGAGACGGCCGATGAAATCCAGCAAGCCTTCAATCACTGGGACGACATCGAGCTGCTGTTCAAAGGCGAGCGCATCCGCTCAGGCGGTCACGGCTTTGTGGGGATTGGGCGCAAGAAGTTACTCAACATCTTGCAAAAGCGTTGCGAGGATTTGGGCGTAGCCTTGGTGTTTGAGCAGGATGTGGATTCAGACGATGATTTCCCCGATGCTGACTTGATCATTGCCTGCGACGGCATCAACTCCAAGGTGCGGACGCAACATGCGGATGTGTTCAAACCCGACCTCGTGGTGCGACCCAATCGTTACATCTGGCTGGGTACGCATCGCTTGTACGACGCCTTCACCTTCGATTTCAGAAAGACGGAGCACGGCTGGTTCCAAGCCCACATCTATAAGTTCGATGAAAACACCACGACCTTCATCGTCGAGTGCCCCGAGCATGTGTGGTTGTCCCATGGTCTGGACAAGGCTGATCAGGCGCAGTCGATAGAGTTTTGCGAAAAACTGTTCGCCGATAACCTGCAAGGCCACAAGCTCATGACCAATGCGCGTCATCTGCGCGGTTCGGCATGGCTGAACTTTCAGCGCGTGGTGTGCGATCAGTGGTGGATGAAGAACCGTCATGGCAGCCATGTGGTGTTGATGGGGGACGCGGTTCACACGGCGCACTTTGCGATTGGTTCTGGCACCAAGTTGGCGTTTGAGGATGCGATCGAGTTGGCGCGCCAGTTCCATGAGTTGGGCGATGAGGTGGCGCAGCTAGGGCCTGTATTGCAGCGTTACCAAGAGGAGCGTCGCATCGAAACCCTGCGGTTGCAAAACGCCGCTTGGAATGCGATGGAGTGGTTTGAAGTGTGTGGCGAACGTTATTGCGACCAGCTAGAGCCTGAGCAATTCATGTATTCCATGCTCACGCGAAGCCAGCGCATCAGCCACGAAAACCTGCGTTTACGCGACGGACAGTGGCTGGCCAACTACGAACGTTGGTTCAGCCACCGTCATGGCGTGAAGGACGATCTGAGTGCGGTGGCGATACCACCTATGTTCACGCCTTACACCGTGCGCTCCGTCACCCTGAAAAACCGTGTGGTGGTGTCGCCCATGGCGCAATACGCGGCGAATCAAGGCCTCGCGGGTGACTATCACCTCGTGCATTTGGGAGCCAGAGCGATGGGCGGGGCGGGGCTGGTGTTTGCGGAGATGACGTGTGTCAGTCCTGACGCACGCATCACCCCAGGTTGCCCGGGCATTTGGAACGATGCGCAAACGCAAGGCTGGCGGCGCATCACGGATTGGATTCACGCATATTCAGACGCCAAGGTGGCGGTGCAGATTGGCCATGCTGGTGCCAAGGGGGCGACCCGTCGTGCTTGGGATGGCATTGACAAGCCCTTGGACGCGCACGGTGCAGAGCCCGCGTGGCCGTTGATCTCGGCGTCGCCTCAGCAGTACTTAGAAGGGGAGAGTGCTTGGTCGCGTGCCATGACGAGAGAGGACATGGAGCGTGTGAAGGCGGACTTCGTGGGGGCGGCAGAGCGTGCGGCCTTGGCGGGCTTTGATTGGCTAGAGCTGCATTGTGCGCATGGCTACTTGCTGTCTTCATTCATCTCGCCGCTGACTAATCAGCGACAGGACGCCTACGGCGGTGATTTGGCGCATCGCTTGCGCTACCCGCTGGAAGTTTTCCGAGCGGTGCGTGAGGTGTGGCCCGCGCATCTGCCCATGTCTGTGCGTATCTCGGCGCACGACTGGGTGGAAGGCGGCATCACCCCTGCCGATGCGGTGGAGATCGCACGTGCTTTCAAAGAGGCGGGGGCTGACATGATCGATTGTTCGTCAGGCCAAGTCAGCAAGAAGGAGGCGCCTGTCTACGGACGCATGTTCCAAACCCCCTTTGCCGACCGTGTGCGACAAGAGGCTGGTGTGCCGACCATCGCGGTGGGCGCTATTTTTGAAGCGGACCATGTCAACAGCATCATTGCGGCAGGCCGTGCTGATCTGTGCGCAATAGCCCGTCCGCATCTGGCCAACCCTGCTTGGACACTCACTGAGGCCGCCAAAATTGGCTATCCCAATGTCAGTTGGCCGCCGTACTACCGTTCCGGTAAATCGCAGATGGAGGCTAACTTTTCTCGCGATAAAGTTCAGCAACAGATGCAAATTGAACAAGCCCGCCAAGCTGGTTTGCGTGAAGCGAGTTTGAACCGTGGTTGAAGCAGACATCATCCCATCGGCCCGTCACGCCCTCATCACAGGGGCAGGCAGTGGTATCGGCGCGGCCATCGCACAGACGCTGGCGCAAAACGGTTGTCGATTGACGCTGTGCGGACGCTCGCAGGAACGCCTCGATAAACAAGCCCAGTTGCTGCGTGCCTTGGTTCCCGATGCCGCCATACATACCGTCGCTGTGGACGTGGGTGACGAAGGCTCGGTCGCTGGGGCGATTGAGCAGGCACACCAGCAGTTTGGCTCCGTGAATATTCTTGTAAACAATGCGGGACAAGCGCAAAGCCAGTCTTTCTTGCGCACAGATGCTGCGTTGTGGCAGCAAATGCTGCAAGTCAATTTAACGGGCACGTACCACATGATGCATGCCGTGTTGCCACAGATGTTGGCGGCGGCGACCAGCGGTACGCCGGGGCGCATCATCAACATTGCCAGCACCGCAGGTTTAATGGGCTATGCCTATGTGAGCGCCTATGTCGCTGCCAAACATGGTGTGGTGGGGTTGACCAAAGCCTTGGCGATCGAGTTGGCGAACAAAAACATCACCGTCAACGCCCTGTGCCCTGGGTACACCGAAACCGACATCGTGCAAGAGGCGGTGCGCAACATTGTGACCAAGACGGCGCAAACCGAAGCGCAAGCACGCACGGTCTTGACCGCCCGTAATCCGCAGCAGCGTTTTGTGCAACCCGACGAGGTGGCGCAAAGCGTGTGGTGGTTGTGTGCGCCAGGCAGCGGCGCGATCAACGGACAAGCGATCGCCATTGATGGCGGGGAGCAAGCAGGATGAGTACCCCCCAACCCACCGATATGGAAGTGCGCGCACACGAAGACCACCACGCTTCTTTGCGTTTGTGGCTGCGTTTGCTGTCGGCCACCACGCACATCGAAGACACGATTCGCCAGCGGTTGCGCGAACAGTTTGACATCACCTTGCCGCGTTTTGATTTGATGGCCCAGCTTGAGCGCGAACCACAAGGTTTGACGATGGGGGAGATATCCCGCCGCATGATGGTCACGGGCGGCAACGTCACGGCGATCGTGGATCAGCTTGAAAAAGAACAACTGGTTGTGCGTCAGACGTTGCTGGGTGACCGGCGCATCTACAGCGTTTGTCTCACACCAGGGGGGCACAAAACCTTTGCTGCAATGGCCAAGGCCCATGAAACATGGGTGGTGGAGTTGCTGGCTGCCTTGAGTGAACGCCAGCAAAGCCAGTTGTACAAACTGCTTGGCGCGTTGAAGTTGGGCCTTCCCCCTCGAAGTTGAAACGCACGGCACGCCTGTGACTTGCCGCTGCGGCGCCTCCGTTTGTGATTGCTGACACAAGACAGATCATCTGAAAAGAAAGGAACACCATGCCCCACCGCTATTTACCCGGACAACCCCACCAATTACCCCGTCATAACCAAACCATGACGGCTTATCAGCCAACGCATTTTTTGCTCACTTGCAAAGACGGCGTGGCCACGGTCACCCTCAACCGCCCTGAGCGCAAAAACCCACTCTCGTTTGATTCGTATGCGGAATTGCGGGATTTTTTCCGAACCTTGGCATACGCCCCAGACATCCATGCGGTGGTACTCCATGGCGCGGGTGACAACTTTTGCTCGGGCGGAGATGTGCACGAAATCATTGGCCCACTCACCCAATTTGACATGCCAGGTCTGCTGGCGTTCACGCGCATGACGGGTGACTTGGTCAAAGCCATGCGTGCCTGTCCTCAGCCGATTGTGGCTGCGGTGGATGGTGTGTGCGCAGGCGCAGGGGCTATCTTGGCCATGGCCTCGGATTTGCGTTTGGGCACAGCGCGCAGCAAAACTTATTTTCTGTTCAACAAAGTGGGTTTGGCGGGCTGCGACATGGGCGCTTGCGCGTTGTTGCCGCGAATGATTGGTCAGGGCCGCGCCAGTGAATTGCTGTTCACTGGGCGAGGTCTAGGCGGTGAAGAAGCCGAGCGCTGGGGTTTTTACAACCGCGTGTGTGAGCCTGACGCCGTGCTCAGCGACGCGCAAGCCTTGGCGACGCAGATCGCAGCAGGGCCGACATTTGCCAGCGGCATCACCAAGAAAATGTTGCAGCAAGAGTGGAACATGGGTGTGGATGAAGCCATTGAGGCAGAAGCCCAGGCCCAAGCGATTTGCATGGCCACCAACGACTTTCATCGTGCCTACCACGCATTTGTGGCCAAGCAAACACCTGTGTTTCAGGGGGACTGAATATGCGCTATCCGCAAGAATTGAACTGGCCTTTTTTTGAGGCGGCGCATCGCGATTTCAAGTCGCGTCTGGATGCATGGAGTACCGCCCAGTTGACGCACGTGGCGCGTGATGAAAGCCAGCCCACCATCGATGCCGAGTGCATACGCTTGGTGCGCCTTCTCGGCGAAGGCGGCTGGCTGCGTCATGCAGTGGCAGGGATGGCGCATGGCGCAGCACAAGAGCTTATCGACACGCGGCAGCTGTGTTTGTTACGAGAAACACTGGCGTTTCATGACGGCTTGGCCGACTTTGCGTTTGCCATGCAAGGCTTGGGCAGTGGCGCCATCAGTCTGTTCGGCACTCCCGCGCAAAAAGCGCACTACCTGCCACGCGTGGCCTCGGGTCAAGCCTTGGCAGCCTTTGCTTTGTCAGAGGCGCAGGCGGGTTCGGATGTGGCCGCCCTGCAGTGCCGAGCCGTTGCCACGGAGCACGGTTATCAGATCGACGGGGGCAAGACTTGGATTTCCAACGGCGGGATCGCCGACTTCTATGTGGTGTTTGCACGCACCGACGAGGCCCCTGGGTCACGCGGCATCTCGGCCTTCATCGTGGATGCCGACACGCCAGGCCTGCACATTCAGGAGCGTATCGACGTGGTGGCGTCCCATCCCTTGGCGACGCTGCGTTTTGAGCAATGCCACATCCCGGCCACGCAACGCATTGGTGAAGCAGCGCAGGGCTTCAAAGTCGCCATGGCCACGTTGGATGTGTTTCGCACCTCGGTGGCGGCGGCGGCGTTGGGTTTTGCACGGCGGGCTTTGCACGAGTCGATCGCGTGGGCACGCACACGTCCGATGTTGGGGCAGCACTTGGCCGACTTCCAGATCACGCAAACCAAAATTGCACAGATGGCCACCTTGCTGGATGCGGCCACGCTCTTGACCTACCGTGCCGCATGGTTGCGCGACCAGGGGCAACGCATCACCCGAGAGGCGGCCATGGCCAAGATGACAGCGACAGAAAACGCCCAGCAAATCATTGACATGGCGGTGCAAATGCACGGCGGCATGGGGGTGCGCAAAGGTCATATCGTGGAGTCTTTGTACCGCGAGATTCGCGCCTTGCGCATCTACGAGGGCGCCACGGAAGTGCAGCAACTCATCATTGGCAGGGATCTACTGAAAGGCTGAACCATGAGCAACTGGAACGATTTGCTGCCTAGCACCTACATCGACCACTTTGCGCGGGATCATTTGCCCCCGCAAGACCAGTGGCCCTTGTTCATGGCAGACCGACCCGAACTCGATTACCCAGACACCCTCAACGTTGCCACCGAATTGCTTGACCGCCATGTGCGCGAAGGTCGTGGTCAAGCGCTGGCCCTGCATGGTGTCAGCGACTTGGCGGGTGCTTCGGGCGAATTCAGTTGGACCTATGCGGAGCTGCTCGACAAAGTCAATCGCATTGCCCAAGTCCTAACACAAGACATGGGGCTGGTCAGTGGCAACCGCATCTTGCTGCGTGGTGGCAACAGCCCCATGATGGCCGCGTGTTTGTTGGCCACGCTCAAGGCTGGCTTGGTGGCGTTGCCCACCATGCCACTGCTGCGCAGCGGCGAGTTGGCGGCCATCATCGACAAAGCCCAAGTCAGCGCCGCGCTGTGTGACAGCCTGTTGGCCGACGACTTGTCTGCGTGCATGACCGCAGGCCATGCGCACCACACCCCCAGCTTGCAGCAGATGGTGGCGTTTCGCAGCACTTCGGCCGATGGCTTAGAGCAACGCATGCAAGGCCACAACGGCCGCTTTGAGGCTTTCCCTGCCAGCCGTAACGATGTGTGCTTGATCGCCTTCACCAGTGGCACCACAGGCAAGCCCAAGGGCACCATGCACTTCCACCGCGATGTGCTGGCCATGTGTGATTTGTTCCCACGCCACATCCTGCACATGAACGCGCAGGATGTGATCTGCGGTACCCCACCCATTGCCTTTACCTTTGGCTTAGGCGGCTTGTTGGCGTTTCCATTGCGCTTTGGTGCCAGCACCGTCTTGTTTGAAAAGCACACGCCTGAATCGCTGTTGCAGAGCATCGCCAAATACAAAGTCACTCAGTGCTATACCGCGCCCACCATGTACCGTCAGATGGCATTGCTGGCCCAAGACCAGCACCATGACTTGTCAAGCCTCAAGCATCCCGTCTCCGCAGGCGAGGCCCTGCCCGATGCCACACGGCAACTCTGGAAGCAGGCCACGGGCATTGACATGACCGACGGTATTGGTGGCACCGAGATGATTCACATCTACATCTCGAGTGCAGGCGCTCAAGTGCGCCCTGGCAGTATTGGACAAGTCGTGCCGGGCTATGTGGCGCAAATCGTGGACGACCACATGCAGCCCGTGGCAGCGGGCACCGTGGGGCGATTGGCCGTGCGCGGCCCCACCGGTTGCAAATACTTGGCGGACCCGCGTCAGCAAGACTATGTGAAGTCGGGTTGGAACTTGCCTGGCGACACCTTTTTCATGGATGCTGACGGTTACTTCAGCTACCAAGCGCGCAACGACGACATGATTATTTCGGCGGGCTACAACATCGCAGGCCCCGAAGTCGAAAGTGCTTTGCTGCAACACCCCGCTGTGGCCGAATGCGGCGTGGTGGGCGTGCCCGATGTTGAACGCGGCCACATCGTGCAGGCCTACGTGGTACTCAAGCCCAGCCATGTGGCGGATGCGGTGATGGCGCAAGCCTTGCAAGAGCATGTCAAACAAACCATCGCCCCCTTCAAATACCCGCGCAAAGTGATCTTTCTGGACGCTTTGCCGCGTACTGAAACCGGTAAGTTGCAGCGCTTCAAACTGCGTCAAATGAGCTGAAAGGAAACCCATACTTATGTTCAAGACCTTGCAACCGGAAGGCTGGCTTCCCGCCAAAGGCTATGCCAATGGCATTGAGGCAGGTGGCCGCCTTGTCTTTGTCGCTGGCATGATTGGCTGGAACGGTCAATGCCAGTTTGAAACAGATGACTTTGTGGCTCAATGCAAACAAGCCTTGCAAAACATCGTCGACACCTTGGCGTGTGCAGGCGCAAAGCCCGAGCACATGGCACGCATGACGTGGTACATCAAAGACAAAAAAGAGTACCTCCAACGTGCCCGTGAACTCGGCAGGGTTTACCAAGAAATCATGGGTAAGAGCTACCCCGTGATGACCTTGGTGCAAGTCGCCGATCTGCTGGAAGACCGGGCCCAAGTGGAGATTGAAGTGACCGCCGTGGTGAGTGATGACGCACCCAGCGCAAGCCTCTTGCGATGATGGGGCGTTGTCGTGGCCCAGCGGTTTGACGGCAAGCCCGTCCCTGTGTCTGATCAAGCTGTTTTGCACCGAAATGGTCGGTCGCGTGGCGGACCGTGGCGTGCAAGTCCACGGTGGTGCAGGCTATATCAATGAATACCCCGTGGAGCGCTTTTCCCATGATGTGCGCTTGCTACGTCTGTATGAAGGTACGACCCAAATTCAGCAGCTCTGGTGACGGGCATCACGGCAAAGCGGCCGCTGGGTCCTGTGGCCTAGGGAAGGTCTGCACAACGCATGAATTTGTAGCGTGACTTGTTACGGACTTCACGATGTGCAATTGTGTGCGTCGATAGCACGATTTTTCGGCGTAAGAGACCCATTTCGTCATCCCACCTTTGCCCTCAGGCCCCT
>NZ_JAVKLW010000043.1:0-4129 GCF_031538885.1 Limnohabitans sp. | reverse complement strand
AAGGGGCCTGAGGGCAAAGGTGGGATGACGAAATGGGTCTCTTACGCCGAAAAATCGTGCTATCGACGCACACAATTGCACATCGTGAAGTCCGTAACAAGTCACGCTACAAATTCATGCGTTGTGCAGACCTTCCCTAGCTCACCAATGGCCTGCCGCGTGATGCAGGCTTGCTCTTTGAGCCAGCGACTGAAGCTGTCAATCTCAGGCCGCAGCGTGTTGCGGGTGTTCATGATGAGCCAGTAGTCCATGGGCGACTCAATGCGCCCGTGCGGCAGCACCTTCACCAAATCGCCATTGGCCAAGCTCTCTGCCACCATCGGCAAACGCGCCAACACCACGCCTTGACCACGCATGGCTGCCTGCACCATTTGATAGGCGTAGTTGAAATGCAGCCAGCGCTTGGGTTGCAAGTTGCTTACTTGGCGGCTGGCTAACCAGCGTTGCCAAGTGAGCCAGTTGAGGTGGGTATGACTGGCATCAATCGACTCAATGAGGGTGAAGTTTTGCAGGTCTTGCGCATCGCGCACGGGCGGTGAGTGAGTTCTTCAACAGCCACGGACTGGCCATTGGGGTGAGTTGTTCGCCGAACAAATGCATCGCGTGGGCAGGCATGCGCGAGGCTGGGCCATAGCGCAACGCGATGTCGATGCCTGCGGTTTCTAGGTTAAGCGGGGTGTCCGACGCCTCCACACGGATGTCGATTTCTGGGTGAGCGCGTTGGAATATTTCCAGTCGTGGAATGAGCCACATCGATGCCAGCGATGCGTAGGTGGTGATGGACACGGTTTTGCGACTGGCCTTGTGGCGAATTTGGCGCACTGCCACATCCAGTTGGTTGAGCAAGTTGCCCACCGAGGCCAACAGATCCACGCCATGCGCGGTCAGCTCCACGGCGCGGGTGTGACGCGCAAACAGGCGTACGCCTAGCGCTTGCTCCAAGCCTTGAATTTGGCGACTGACGGCGGATGGCTTGAGGGCCAACTCGCTGGCCGCAATGCGGTAGTTGCGGTGGCGCGCAACGGCTTCAAATGCGCACAAATGACCAACTGACAGAGGACGGGTGCGAAGCAACGGGCGAGCGGGTGACATGGCAAGTCTCAGAGCAATTAGGGGTTAAGAGTAGCGGTAAAACGAACGTCTTATTGATGCGGGGTTGGAGTTAAAAGCAGTCTTGTATTTCATTGGACGTGGGCGCAAGCGGGTTGCAGGATCAACGCCTCAAGTACAGATGAAGCACGGAGGTGGAGATGCGCACGATCAGCCTGACATGGCGTTGGCCCCGCTGGGTGGCCAACGCCGCTACAAATCCGTGGCACATCGACACAGGCACGGCGCAAACTTGGGTCGCACCGAGCGCCGGCCATGTACATGTCGTGCGTGGCCGCGTGTGGGCCAGTTGCGATGCGCCAAGTGGCCCAGCCAAGGACCACATGCTGCTGGCGGGTGAACGCTTGCGTGTGGTGTTGGCGTCGTGGGCGCGTACCGTCGATGACGAGGCGTGGCTGAGCTGGTCGCCGTCTTGAAGCGCGTGGCGGGCTACTTTTGCGCCATCAATGTTTTGATGTCTTGCTCGTACCCACGCAATGCGTTCCACATGCGCTGGCGTTGCGCAGGGGTGGTGCTGTTGTGTAGCTTGGCAAAGCCTTCGCAGTTCTCATTCCACAGTTCTAAGCTGTAGGCGCGGTAGCGCTCGTTGGGCGAGTTGAAGCTGCGCTCCACCAGGCCGCGCATGAGCGCTTGGGCTTGCGCAGTGGCGCTGCCTTCTTGTGCGATGCGTTGCAAGGTTTGCATCGTGTCGGCTTGACGGCGATCGCGTTCGGCGTAGCTCATGGTCGGGTCAAAGGTCGACCTGCTCAACCACTGGTGCAGCACCTCGCGTTGGGGTTTTTCTAAGCGACCATAAAAGTCTTCAAGGCGGTTGGTGGCTTGCTTGGTGCGGTAGCGCAGGCGGCCTTCGGCATCTGGGTCTAGCCAATCCGAGCGCCAGTCTTTGTTGGTCTTGTCAAAGCGTTTACCAATATTGCGCAACTGCTCGGGCTTGAGTTGTGTGGCCAAGCGCGTGTTGGCGGGCTCCACAAAACGCAGCACGGTCACAAAGCTGGTTTTCATATCTTCGGTCACGCTGCACACTTGCGCGGGCGTGATGTCGTGGAGCGCCATGGCTTGCAGGCGCTTGAGCAAGACCACGTATTCGGGCAGTTGTTGTTGGCGGTGCCAACGTTGCAAATCCGTCAGTGCCTCACGGGTGAATTGCTTTTGCCCATCTTGCAAATCGGCGTAGCCATCGAGCCACCAGTAGATCAAATCGTCACTGTTGTTGTAGACCAGCTTGAGGGTGCTGCACGCACTCAAACCCACAAGCGCAGCCAACACCAGCCAGACAGAGGCATGGCGGATAATTCTGCGCAAGATAAGGATGAATGACATGACAGCGTTCGATGTGGTGATCATGGCTGCCGGCAAGGGCACCCGTATGAAGAGCAGTATGCCTAAGGTTTTGCACCAACTCGCCGGTAAGGTTTTGGTGCAACACGTGATTGACACCGCACGCACCTTGAAAGCGCGCCACACCATCGTCATCACGGGGCACGGTGCTGAGCAAGTCGAACTTGCCCTCACCAATGCCAACACCGCAGACAAACTGCAATTCGCCCGTCAAATGCCGCAGCTCGGCACGGGCCACGCGGTGCAACAAGCCGTGCCTTTGCTGGCCGATGATGGCGTGGTGGTGGTGCTCTCGGGCGATGTGCCTTTGACGCAAGCTGACACACTGAAAGCCTTGTTGAATTTGTGTGATGGCAAACAACTGGCACTCCTCACCATCGACTTTGCCGACCCCACAGGCTACGGTCGCATTGTGCGCAGCCCCAAGGGTGACGTGCATGCCATCGTCGAGCACAAAGATGCCAATGAAACGCAACGCGCCATTCAAGAGGTGTACAGCGGCATCATGGCTGTGCCCGCCAAATTGCTCAAACCATGGCTGGCGCGTTTGGACAACCACAACGTGCAGCAAGAGTTTTATTTGACCGAGGTGGTCAAGTTCGCCGAGGCCGATGGTGTGCCTGTGGTAGCTCACAAAATCAACGACGTGGCGCAAGTTGCAGGCGTCAACAGTCCCACGCAATTGGCTGAGTTGGAGCGCACGTTTCAACTGCGTCAAGCCCATGCCTTGATGGTCGACGGCGTGCGCATCATCGACCCCGCACGCTTGGATGTGCGCGGTAATTTGACTTGTGCACAAGACGTAGAGATTGATGTGAATTGCATCTTCCTTGGGTCTGTGTCGCTCGGCCAAGGTGTGAAGATTGGCGCGAATTGCGTGATCGCCAATTGCACGATTGCAGCAGGCGCGGTGATCCACCCCTTCACCCACATCGATGGCGAAAAGCTGGGCGTGACCGTGGGTGAGGGCGCGCTCATTGGCCCCTTCGCCCGCTTGCGCCCTGGCGCACAACTGGCGGCAGACGTGCACATTGGCAACTTTGTGGAGGTGAAAAATTCCACCCTGGCCAAAGGTGCCAAAGCCAACCACTTGGCCTACTTGGGCGACGCCACGGTGGGCGAGCGTGTCAACTACGGCGCAGGCAGCATCACCGCCAACTACGACGGTGCCAACAAACACAGCACCGTCATTGAGGCGGATGTGCACATCGGCAGCAACTGCGTGTTGGTGGCACCCGTCACCATTGGCGCAGGCGGCACCGTGGGTGGTGGCTCGACGATCACCAAGAGCACCGAACCCGGTGCGCTGAGTGTGGCGCGTGGCAAGCAAGTGAGCATTGCCAATTGGAAGCGGCCTGAGAAAAAGAAGTAATTGCCATTGAGCTAAGTGCAGCGTCGCCGTAAGGCGAGACAGATTGCTGAAATCCAATCTGCATTTAGAGCCGTTACAGTCATGTTTGGCCCAGCCAATATCGGAATTTGTCTTATGAGAATTGAATCCATCCGCCCAGTTAAATAACGACTGCTCGCCTAGTTTTCGTAAGGCGGATTCAAGGACGAAGTGCAACACGCTTTAACGAGGCATGGAATACCTCGTGAGGTGTCTTGAATCCTAGTCGCTTTCTGGGGCGGTGATTCAATCGGTTTTCAATCATAGTCAATTCCTCATCCGTCACGGTTT
>NZ_JAVKLW010000042.1:0-44535 GCF_031538885.1 Limnohabitans sp. | reverse complement strand
GTGACGGATGAGGAATTGACTATGATTGAAAACC
The DNA here is from genome assembly GCF_031538885.1 of Limnohabitans sp. Taxonomy (GTDB): domain Bacteria; phylum Pseudomonadota; class Gammaproteobacteria; order Burkholderiales; family Burkholderiaceae_C; genus Limnohabitans. The sequence continues at coordinate 44,501 of NZ_JAVKLW010000042.1, read as the reverse complement.
GATTGAATCACCGCCCCAGAAAGCGACTAGGATTCAAGACACCTCACGAGGTATTCCATGCCTCGTTAAAGCGTGTTGCACTTCGTCCTTGAATCCGCCAAGTAATTGCCCTCATGTTTTGACAATGGACAAAGAAGACGCAAGATTTCAAACATTGGAGCAACTGCACGAGCGGCACAAGCAAGTCGATAGGTTCCCGACAAAGGTTCTCGATAGTTCTGTAAACAACTTCTCAAAGATTGGACAGCTCCAGGTGGACACGAGCCACTGGTGGATGCTTATGTCCGTTACTGCGGCGACGGCGCAATGATTGGCTGGCGAGTTCAGATCACTTGCGCCACATGCGGGCCTGCTTGGAATCGCTGCGCCACCATGTCACTGGCCAAAGGTGCCTCGCCATTGGCCAGCAGCAAATGGTTGTCTAAATGTCGCTCTGAGGGATCTAGCAAGCGGCGATACAGCTCTTTGCAAAGCATTCGCGCCGCTTGTCCCGGCCACTTGGCTGGCAGCAGAACTTCTGGAAGTTCTGGGTCTCGCAGCAACAGACGTCGAAAATCATGAATCAACAAAGTGCGTGTGAGAAATGCGCTTTCTTCATCGATGCTGGATATCTTTGATTTTCGCAATGCATCCAAAATCGACTGATAGGTCGAAACAAATGCCATGTAGTTCGCGCCCAGATGCTCAAGATCCCACGCCGAATGAATCATGTCGGAGTCGTTGGCCGAGTGACCCAGTCTTGGATTGAGTGCCACAAGCGGCATGAGTTTAGGCAGGACATCGGCCATGCCATCTACCCCCAGCGCATCAAATGCAGAGGTGAGGTCTGCACTTGGATGGATGAAGCAATTGGCATTCATTTGTCCAAAGCCCTGCCAGTAAAGCGCACGACGCAAACGTTCACGTTCGCGCAGTGGTAGCTCGGCGAGCAGCATCACCAGTCGCCATCGGTTGTCCCAGTGCGGGGCATTGGCGGCGTAGATTTGACGCGAGGCTTCTTCGAAGCGGCGCCATCCAGAAGACGACAGTTTGTAGTCCGTGCGGCGGCCTTGGGTCTGCGTGGTGAGCCACTCATCCTTGACCAAGCGAAACACCGTGGTTCGAATCAAGCGTTCGTTCAAGCCAAGAGGTTCGAGTAAATGAATCAAGCCGCCAAGCCAAATCGTCCCACCTCTTGGGAGGATGGCATCGCCAAACACAGAGATGATCAAAGAGCCTGCCTTGACGCGGTTTTGTTGCCGAAAGATATCCAGTCTCGTTTGGATCGAATGATTGGCGCTGTTTCTCATGTGTCGAAATTTTACAGATCGAACACACCCAGAAATTTGGCTTGCAAGATCATCGAGCAGTTGGTGTTTTGACTTTTCGCAAACGCAAGAACAGCCAACCCGTGATGGAGAGGTTGAGAAAATTCCAAGCCAAGCCGTTGATGAAGGCCGCCTTGTAGCTGCCTGTCACATCAAAGATCCAACCCGACAACCAGCCGCCAAGCGCCATCCCTACCAAGGTGGCCATGATGACGCTGCCCACTCTTGTGCCCACTTCATGCGGCGAAAAGTGCTCGCGAACAATGATGGCGTATGAGGGCACGATGCCGCCTTGGAAGAGGCCAAACATGGCCGAGATCAGGTACAAGGGGACGAGGCCATCAAAAGGCAAAAACATCAGCAGAGCCACGCCTTGTAGCGCTGAGCCTAGGAGCAAGGTGCGGATGCCGCCAATTCGATCGCAAATGACGCCAGACGCCAACCGGCTAACGATGCCACAGGTGAGCATGAGCGACAGCATTTCAGCGCCGCGTGCGGGGCCAAATTCTAGGTCGGTGCAATACGCCACGATATGCACTTGTGGCATCGACATGGCCACACAGCAAGCCACACCCGCCACACACAGCAGCCACTGCGCAGGTGTCGGATGCAAACCAAAAGGGCGCTCCACATCACTGGCGACAGCGTTGGCTTGAGTGGATGCAGGCAGGGCGACAGGGGGGCGCAACTTCATGCGCAGGGATAGCACCCACATGCCGATACCGCAGAGCAAACCGAGCAACAAATAAGTCGGTCGCCATCCGATGGTCTCGATGCCGTGCTGAACAAGGGGTGGCCAGAGTGCGCCTGCAATGTAGTTACCGCTGGCACAGATGGCCACGGCAATGCCGCGTCGCTTTTGCCACCACAGCGCCGTGTCGGCCATGAGCGGCGCAAATGTCGACGCACTGCCCAGTAACCCCAAGATGCCATGCGCGAGCCCGAAGATCCAAATATTTTGCGCTTGTGAGGCCAACACGAAACCGCCGCAAACGGCCAAAGCGCCACACCAAAGCACGGGCATGAGCCCATACCGATCGGCGAGTCGTCCAGTCCAAATTCCACCGAACCCTAGGCAGACCATCATCAAGGTGTATGGCAGCGCCGCATCGGCCCGACCGACTGCAAACTCTGTTTGAACGGCGGGTAGCACCACCGACGCCACATACATGCTGCTGTTGCCAAGAACCACAAGCCCCAACGTGACAAGCAAACGCATGGCCGCTTGTGGCGAGTCAATCAGGCTTGACGGGGCAGGCGCATGGTTCATGTATGTACTTAGAAAAAATGCAGAAACTTGAAGGTCTCTGTATGTTGAGGGTCACCGATGGTCGAAGCTGATGACTAATTTTTGAGTCGCTGCGCGCGCCTGACAACTCAGCGCAAAACCTTGCGAAATTTCATCGGCTTCCAGCGTGTAATTTTTGTCCATCGTGACATGACCCTCCATCACCTTGCAGCGACAGGTGCTGCAAACACCAGCTTTGCATGAAAACGGCAGGTCTAGGCCTGCATTCAATGCGGCATCCAGTACGTGTTCCCCTGGACTGATCGCCATCTCATGTTCTTTGCCATCCAGCACAACCGTCATCTGCACGGTCTTGACCTGAGCGTTCTTTTGTTTGGCGGCATCGGTGTCGGCTTGAACTTTGTGTGCTTGAGCCGAGGTGGTGGTGAATCGCTCGCTGTGCACACGGTTTTCAGGCACACCCAAATCCAGCAAAGTTTTTTCAGTCACCTCAATCATGGCTTCTGGGCCACAAATGAACACTTCATCCATGCTCTTGACCGGCAGCAACGCATCCACGATGGATTTGATTTTGGCGGCATCAATGCGGCCTTGAAGCAGATCAACTTCTTGCGCTTGCTGCGACAGGATGTGAATCATCGTGAAGCGGTCTGGGAACCGGTCCTTCAAGTCCTGCAAGGACTCGTTGAACATCACGCTGGACATGCGGCGGTTGCCGTAAACCAAGGTGAATTTGGATTCAAGCTGCTCTTCTAATGTCGTTGCTGCGATCGACAAAATAGGTGTGATGCCCGAGCCCGCAGCGAACCCAACGCGATGAATAGCGCGTGGTTTTTTGATGGTGAACCGACCCTCTGGTGGCATGACGCGAATCGTGTCGCCTTCCTTCAATTCGGTCGAGGCCCAGTTGGAGAACAGGCCACCCTCCACAGGGCGAATTCCAATCTCTAGTTCGCCATTTTTTGTCAGGCGACTGCGTGGGCTACTGATGGAGTAGTTGCGACGCACATCCTGCCCTTTGACATCTGCGCGCAGTGTCAGGAACTGACCGGGTTCAAAGTGAAAGCTGTGACGCGCATCGGCAGGAATGTCAAAAGTGATGGCCACAGAGCCAGCGGCCTCGGGACTGACTTTCTTGATGGACAGTTCTTGGAAAGTTGGGGATGACATGTGCGCTTCTCCGATAAATCTTAATAAGGCTTGAAGTAGTCAAACGGCTCTTGGCAGTCGAGGCACTTGTACAGTGCCTTACAGGCCGTCGAGCCAAAATGCGACGACTCCCAGGTATTGCTCGAACCACAGTGCGGACACTCAACCACATCCGCTGCCTGAAATGGCTTGCGCATGAAATGCACCACACTTGTCTGTTCAGCGGGCACGCCATACTGACGGTTGGGCGGTGCAATGCCATAAGCTCTGAGCTTGTCTTTGGCGGTGTCGGTCATCCAGTCCGTGGTCCACGCCGGTGCAAGCTGGGTGCGCACCTCAACGGCGAGACCTAAGGCTTTGACGGTGCTGCGGATGTCGTCATGGATTTGTTCCATGGCGGGGCAACCGCTGTACGTTGGCGTGATGACCACCACCACCACGTGGTCGGATACATGTTCCACGTCTCGGATGATGCCCATTTCACGCAGGGTGACCACGGGGATCTCTGGGTCGGTGAGCGCGTCCAGCGCATCCCAGACCTTCGAGACCACGTGTGGGTTGGTGCTCAAGTCGAGGCTCACCACACACCTTCTGGATGTGCGCGGGCGAGGCTTTGCATTTCATCCAACAGAAAACTCAAATGCTCGGAGTGCGTACCGTGTTTGCCAGTGGTCACAAAGCCTTCGGTCAAAGGCATTTGCAAACGCGCTTCCAAGAGGGCATTGCGCACCAAGGTGTCCCAATCCGATTTGATGTGTTGGGTGTCTACACCCACACTAGCTTGGGCGGCTTGGGTTTCGAAATCACTGTGTGTCCAAAACTCTTGCGTGTAGGGCATCAAATGATTCAAGGCACGCTGTGCACGTTGGTGCGACTCGTCTGTGCCATCTCCAAAGCGAACCAACCAGTCGTGCGCGTGGCGCAAGTGGTAGCGAACCTCCTTGAGAGACTTGGCAGCGATGGCAGCCAACTGCGCATCTTTCGAGCCTTGCATTTTTTCCCAGATCAGTGCCATGAAGGCGCTGTAAAGAAAGTTGCGCACGATGGTCACCGCGTAATCGCGGCTGTCCACGGCGTAACCCACCAAAGCGCCGTGGTGAGGCAGCTCAAGCAGTGTGTAGTTTTTAAAATCTTGCGCATCACGAAAGTACGCCAAACTGTCTTCCGTTGCGCCATCATCTTTCAATGTGGCGGCGTATTGGTAGAGCATGCGTGCTTGGCCAATCAAGTCCAAGCTGTTGTTGGCCATGGCAATGTCCTCTTCGAGGATGGGGCCGTGACCACACCACTCTGCATTGCGCTGTCCCAACACAACGGCGTTGTCGGCCAAGTGAAGCACGTAATCTAAATGCTGCGCCATCACATGTGCCCCACTTCTTCAGGGATGGTGTAGAACGTGGGGTGACGATAAATCTTGTCACTGGCGGGATCGAAGAACTCGCCCTTGTCATCGGGTGCGCTGGCCGTGATGCTGTGCGAGGGCAGCACCCAAATGCTCACGCCTTCTTGGCGACGGGTGTACACATCACGCGCCATTTGCAGGGCGTGTTGCGCATCGCTGGCATGCAGGCTGCCGCAGTGTTTGTGCTCTAAGCCTTGTTTGCTTCGGACGAAGACTTCCCACAGGGGCCATTCGCTCAGTGCTTTTGCAGGGGTAGTTTTGGTGGTCATGCTGCCTCCTTGAGTGTGTGTTGTTGACGTGCGTGAGCGAGTGCGGCATCACGCACCCATTGACCTTCGTGCCAAGCTTTGACACGGGTGTTCAAGCGTTCCTTGTTACAAGGACCATTGCCATTGACGGTGGCCCAGAATTCGTCCCAATCAATGGAGCCGTAGTCGTAGTGCTGTCGTGCTTCGTTCCACTTCAAGTCCGGATCGGGCAGGGTGACACCCAGGACTTGGGCTTGCGGGACCGTGGCATCGACAAACTTTTGGCGCAAATCGTCATTGCTGATGCGCTTGATGCCCCAGCGCATGCCTTGGGCACTGTTTGGGCTGTCTGCATCAGGCGGGCCAAACATGGCCAAGCACTTCCACCACCAGCGGTTCACGGCGTCTTGCACCATAGCTTTTTGTTGGGCAGTGCCCGTCATCATCACGAGCAAGGCTTCATAGCCTTGACGCTGGTGAAAACTCTCTTCTTTGCACACGCGAATCATGGCGCGTGCGTAGGGGCCGTAAGAGCAACGGCACAAAGGGATTTGGTTCATGATGGCTGCGCCATCCACCAGCCACCCAATCACGCCGACATCGGCCCATGTGAGGGTGGGGTAGTTGAAGATGGAGCTGTATTTCGCACGGCCAGAATGCAAGCCATCGAGCATTTGATCTCTGCTGGTTCCCAGTGTCTCAGCGGCACTGTAGAGGTACAGGCCGTGGCCACCTTCGTCTTGCACTTTGGCAATCAAAATGGCTTTGCGTTTCAAGCTGGGTGCACGGCTGATCCAGTTGCCCTCGGGCAACATGCCCACGATTTCGCTGTGTGCGTGTTGGCTGATCTGACGCACGAGTGTTTTGCGATAGGCCTCGGGCATCCAGTCTTGCGGCTCAATACGACCGTCGGCATCAATGCGCGCGTCGAATGTCGCCATCAACTCTGGTGGCTCCATGGCGGCGACAGATTTGGCCCCCTTGTTGGATGAATCATCTGGAACGCTGAAAGATTGTGTGTACATCGTGTTTCCTTATCGCGTGAACAGTGGAAGGTGTGGCGTGAATCAGTGGATCCAAGCGGGTGAGCGTTTGTCTAAAAATGAAGCGATGCCGTCTTTGGCCTCGTCAGTGGCGCGTTGACGGGCAATTCTTTGTGCGGTTTCTTCGCAAGTAGCCGCATCCATCGGGCGACCATGAATGTCTGAAATCAAATCTTTCGCGGCTTTTTGGGCCAGAGGCGCGCCGACCATCAATGCATCAGCGATGGCTTTCACGGTGGCGTCTAAGGCGTCACGCTCGCAGAGCTCCGTGACCAAGCCCATGGCGTGTGCGCGTTCGGCGGTGAATCGCTCGCCTGTTTGAAAGTAGCGCAAGGCGTGACGCGGCCCAATGGCGCGCAACACATAGGGGCTAATCACCGCGGGAATGATGCCGAACTTCACCTCGGAAGTGGCAAACATCGCATCTGTACTGGCCACAGCCATGTCGCAGGCGGCTGCCAAACCTGTGCCGCCACCAAGGGCAGCACCTTGAATGCGTGCAATGGTGGGCTTGGAGAGTGACGACAAAGTGTGCAGCATTTCAGCAAACAAGCGTGCATCGGCACGGTTCTCTTCTTCGCTGAATGTGGCGGCACGCTTCATCCAATTTAAATCGGCACCTGCGCAGAAGTGCTTGCCAAGTCCACCCAGAACCACGACGCGCACCGAGGCATCCGCGTCCAAGGCCTTACACGCTGAGTGCAAGTCTGCAATCAATTGCTCATCGAAAGCGTTGAACACCTCTGGACGGTTCATCCAAATCGTGGCGACACAATGGTGATGCGTAATGTCGAGAGTTTTGTACATGGTTCTGAGTGATACGTTGACTGGCTTACTGCATCAGAACCCATTTGCCATTTTTCACTTCCAACATGCGGAAGGCAGACAAGTTCAGGCCCATGTGGTCTGTGGCAGACATGGTGAAGGTGCCGCTGGTGGCCACAAAACCTTTGGTGGCTTCGATCGCATCACGCACTTTGGCTTTGTCGGTGCTGCCCGCGCGTTTCATGGCATCGACGCTCAACAAAAGTGCGTCATAGGCATAACCACCAAATGTGGAGGCTTCGCTTTTGTATTTGGTTTTATAGGCGTTGTCATAAGACGTGATCATGGATTTTTGTGGGTCGTTGGCGGGCAGTTGCTCAGGAACCAATTGCGCAGGAGAGGGTAGACGCACGCCCTCCGCAGCCACACCTGCAAGTTTCAAAAACTCATCCGAGGCCACGCCGTGTGATTGATACAAAGGCAAGGTGATGCCCAGTTGACGGTAGTTCTTCGTCACGATTGCAGGGCCTTGACCCAAGCCAAAAACAAATACGGCTTGAACGCCTTCGGTATTTTTGATTTTGGTGAGTTGGGGGCTGGTGTCGGTGTCTTTGGGGCCGTAGGTTTCGTTGGCCACCAAAGTCACGCCGTACTTGGCGGCGACGACCTCGGTTTCCTTCTTGCCAGATTGACCAAAACCACTGGTTTCAGATAAGAGCGCCACCTTGGTGATGCCGCGCTTTTTCATGTCTTCAAACACTTTTTCAGCGGCCATGCGGTCTGTGTGTGGTGTTTTAAAAACCCATTTCTTGACGGGCTCAATCACCACCACCGCACCCGCGAGTGAGATGAATGGAATTTCAGCCTTGGTCACCAGGGGCACCATGGACATGGTGGCGCCTGTGGTGGTGCCACCAATCAAGATGTCGATCTTGTCGTCTTCAATCAGACGCTTAGTGAAACTGTTGGCTTTGGTGGCGTCGCTGCCATCGTCGTAATGCACGAGTTCGAGTTGACGTCCCAGGACACCACCCTTTTTGTTCAAGTCTTCCACATAGAGCTGCAAGGTCTTGAGCTCTGGGTCACCCAAAAATGCGGCAGGCCCAGTGACCGAAAGGACGGAGCCGATTTTGATCGTGTCGTTGGCCAATGCGGACAAGGTGCTCAAGGCCAATGTGGCGCTGAGTGCAATTTTTTTCAGTGTGAATTTCATGAGGTGTCTCCTTGATGGTTTGTTTCAAACGCGTTCGATGATGATGGCAATACCCTGACCAACGCCAATGCACATCGTGCACAGCGCATACCGACCACCACGACGTGCAAGCTCGTAGCTCGCCGTTGTGATGAGACGTGCACCGCTCATGCCAAGGGGGTGGCCCATGGCAATTGCGCCGCCGTTTGGATTGACGTGTTCTGCGTCATCGGGGAGTCCCAAATCACGCATCACTGCCAAGCCTTGGGCCGCAAAAGCTTCGTTCAGCTCTATCACGGCCATGTGTTCGAGCGTCAAGCCCGTTTTCGCTAATACTTTGCGTACCGCGGGTGCGGGGCCAAAGCCCATGATGCGCGGCGCCAAGCCTGCGGTGGCCATGCCGACCACGCGTGCTCGGGGTGTCAATCCGTGTCGTGCGGCAGCGGCTTCTGAGGCGAGCAACAACGCACAGGCACCGTCGTTCACGCCCGAGGCATTGCCGGCGGTGACGCTGAGCTCAGTACCGTTTATGCCTTTGAGTTTGGACAGCATCTCCAGCGTTGTTTCTGGGCGTGGGTGCTCATCGGTGGTGAAGACGGGGGGCTCGCCCTTTTTCTGAGGGATGGTGACGCTGACAATTTCAGCGTCGAATCGGCCCGCTGCCTGTGCTGCGGCCCAACGCTGCTGCGAGCGCACGGCAAAGGCATCTTGGTCGGCGCGGCCGATGTTGAAATCTGCGGCCACGTTGTCCGCTGTTTGCGGCATGGAGTGCGTTTCGTACAGTTTCTTCATCATGGGATTGATGAAGCGCCAACCAATAGTGGTGTCAAACACCGCGTTATTGCGGCTAAAAGCCGTGTCCGCTTTGGGCATGACAAAGGGAGCACGGCTCATGCTCTCCACACCACCCGCGATCATCAAATCGGTTTCTCCTGATTTGATGGAACGGGCAGCAATCCCCACTGCATCCATGCCAGAGCCACACAAGCGGTTGATCGTGGTGCCCGGCACATCCGCAGGCAAGCCTGCCAACAAGCTAGACATACGTGCCACATTGCGGTTGTCTTCACCCGCTTGATTGGCGCATCCATAGATCACATCTTCAACTGCAGCCCAATCCACATGAGCATGGCGTTTCATCAACGCTTGGATTGGAATCGCTCCCAAATCATCGGCACGCACGCTCGCGAGCGTGCCGCCGTAACGACCAATGGGTGTGCGAATCGCATCGCAAATATAGGCTTCAGTCATAGTGTGTACGTTTTAAAAATTTAAGTTGAGATCAAAGCTGTTTGGGGCGGTTGTCCATCACACGGCGGGCTTTGCCCGTTTCGGTGCGCTGGAGGCTGTCGGCGGGGAAGACTTTGACCTGTGTCGAAATCCCGATCACGGTTTTGATGTGGTGTTGCAGCGCTTTGGTGATTTGCTGAATCTCATGAGCTTCGAGGGTATTACTGGCTTCGCGCTGCAATTCGCAGTGAACCTCGACGCTGTCCAGGTGACCATCGCGGCTGAGGTGAATTTGATAAATCGCAGCCAAACGTTTGTCACGCAAAATTTGCTCTTCAATCTGGCTGGGGAACACGTTCACGCCACGCACAATCAGCATGTCGTCCGAGCGGCCTGTGATTTTTCCCATGCGACGGAACGAACGTGATGTCGGTTCTAGCAAACGTGTCAGGTCCCGTGTGCGGTAGCGAATGACGGGGAAGGCCTCTTTGGTGAGCGAGGTGAACACCAGTTCACCTAGAGAACCTTCCGGCAGCACCTCGCCCGTTTCTGGGTCGATGATCTCTGGATAAAAGTGGTCTTCCCAAATGACGGGGCCATCTTTGGATTCGATGCATTCACAGGCCACGCCTGGCCCCATGACTTCGGTCAAACCGTAAATGTCAATCGCATCAATGCCGAGCTTGGCTTCAATCTCTGTGCGCATGCCTTCGCCCCAAGGTTCTGCCCCGAAGATACCTACCTTCAACGAGATGTCTTCGGGTCGAATGCCTTGACGCTCAAACTCTTCGGCAATCACCAACGAGTACGAGGGTGTAACCATGATGGCATCGGGCTTGAAGTCCATGATTTGTTGAACTTGCTTTTCTGTTTGGCCACCCGACATGGGCACCACGGTGCATCCCGCACGCTCAATCCCATAATGCGCACCCAGCCCACCTGTGAACATGCCGTAGCCATAGGCGTTGTGCACCATCTCACCGGGGCGAACGCCTGCGGCTCTGAGCGAGCGGGCCATCAAGTCGGCCCAGTTGTTTAAGTCGTTGGTGGTGTAGCCCACGACCACCGATTTGCCCGTGGTGCCGCTGGAGGCATGCAAACGTGCCACTTTGTTTTTGGGCACCGCAAACAAGCCAAAAGGGTAGTTGTCGCGCAAGTCAGACTTCGTCATGAAGGGGAACTTGGCGAGGTCTGCGAGTGATTTCAGGTCATCGGGATGCACACCTTTGGCAACGCATTTTTCGCGGTAGGGCGCGACATGGTCATAGGTGTGCCGCACCGAGCATTGAAGTCGCGTGAGTTGCAAGACCGTGATTTCGTCGCGGCTTGCTTTTTCAATCGGGTCAAGGATGTTGGCGTTGGGACTTGTTTTGGCCGTCATGGTTCAAGCCTCCTGCCGAGCCGCCTCAAAGGAGGCTTGTGCCCCCTCGGGGGGCAGTGAACACACGAAGTGATGAGCGTTGGGGTGCATAGTTTCTCCTGATGTCCAATTCAGTGTTGTGTGTTTTGGTCGTCAAATCTGGCGACCACTTCGCCTTTGATTCGGTAGCTCTTGCCGCGAAACAGGGCCACGGTGTTGCCACCTACGACGTTGACTTCGACGCCGTAAACACCGGTGCGGCCCGATGCAGAGTGTTCCACCGCATGGGCTTCTAGCACATCGCCTTCGCGGGCGGGGGATAAAAAGTCAATGTGGCATGCAGAAGCGACAGTGTTCAAGTTGTAGCTGTTGCAGGCATAGGCAAAGGCACTGTCGGCCAAGGTGAAGATCAGCCCACCGTGGCAGATCTGATGGCCATTCACCATGTCCGAGCGCACAGGCATGCGCATCGTGGCGCGCCCAGGGGCAATGGCCGTCAAGCTCATACCCAAGGCATGGGTGGCTTGGTCGCGTGTCCACATGGCTTGGCTAGCCGCTTCGGCCAATGTTTGCGCTTCAATGGCAATCTTGTTCTCAACCATGGAGGGTTCGTCCTGCATAAACGGCTTGTTGAATGAGTGGGGAGACGCGGTAGCGGTCTTCCCCGTAAAACGCGCCGAGATGGCTCAACACGGTTTGGATGTTTGCAACCCCGATGTCGTCCGCCCAGGCCAGTGGCCCGCGCGGGTAGTTCACGCCCAGTTGCATGGCGGTATCTGCACCGCTGGCATCACAGACACCTTGGTTCACGGCGTCTGCGGCCTCATTGGCCAACATGGCGACGGTGCGCATCACGGCCAAGCCGGGGACATCGTTGAGGGTGGACACGGCATAGCCTGCGGCTTGATACAAGCCAACGGCAGCTGGGTGTGCTTTGGTACTGGCTTGTTGTGCCAAGCACAGGGCGATGCGGCTGGCTTTGTCGTAGTCCAACGCGATATCGACGAGGACTAAGGCTTGAATGCCGGTGGCGTGTGCGCGTTGGGTGGCGCTTCGGCCATCGGTTTCAAAGATCACCACGCCATCCACTTCGGCAATGCGGCTGTCGTGTGCGGTGGCGGTGTTGAAGTTGATCTCGGCGGCTGTGAGTCGATTCACCAATGCGGTGGCCGCCTTGGATGTCCCGCACACCGTGATGTGGGTTGGCAAGGCCAATGGCGCTTCGGTTTGGGGCGGCAAACGCACGGCGTTCGCGGCATAGTCGTAAAAGCCTCGGTGTGTTTTCTTGCCCAAATAGCCCGCATCGACGAGTTCTTGTTGAATCAACGAGGGCAAGAAGCGGGGGTCGTGATAGAACGCACGCCAAACAGACTGCGTGACCGCGAAGTTGACGTCATGCCCAATCATGTCCATCAGCTCGAACGGCCCCATCTTGAAGCCACCGGCTTCACGCACGATGGCATCCAAGGTGGCGCAGTCCGCTGCACCTTCATGCAACAGACGAAGCGCCTCTGCGTAAAAAGGGCGTGCCACGCGGTTGACGATGAAGCCAGGGGTGGACTTGGCAAAGACAGGCGTTTTACCCCAGGCCTTGGCGGTGTCAAACAAGGACTGCGCGAGAGCTGGGTCGGTGGCCAGGCCCGAGATGATTTCAACCAAGGCCATCAGCGGCGCAGGGTTGAAGAAGTGCATGCCGACCAATCGCTTCGGGTTGCTCAGTCCCGCCGCAATCGAGGTGACCGAAATCGATGAGGTGTTGGTGGCAAAAATGCAGCTCGCGTCACACAAGGTTTCGAGCTCACGGAACAGTTGGCGCTTGACCTCTAGGTTCTCCACAATGGCTTCGATGATGAGGCCCGTGTCTGCCAATTCAGCAACCGCTGACGCGGGGTGCAAGCGCTGTCCAGCGGCGTGTGCGGCCTCTGCCGTCATCTTGCCTTTGGCAGCCATTTTGGAGAACTGCGCTTGGATGGTTTCAATGGCTTGGCGCGCTGCATCTTCGCGGTTGTCCAGCAGGCGCACGGTGTGGCCTGCGGCTGCGGCGATTTGTGCAATACCGGCACCCATGGCACCCGCACCGACGACGCCGATGGGGGTGGTGATGGCAAGGGCTGCGTGGTTCATGTTCAAGCTCCTGTGAAGCGTGGTGTACGCTTTTCTAAAAATGCAGACACACCTTCCACGTAGTCCGCGCTTTGGCCGAGTTCACGCATCAACATGCCTTCGTAGCTGAGGTGTTCTTCCAGCGTGTGTGAGCTGGCCGACTGCATGGCTTGGCGGGTTCTCGCCAAAGCCTGGGTGGGCATGGTGGACAGTTGTTGGGCCAGTGTTTGCACACGGCTGACAAACGCATCGTCAGCCACGGCTTCCCAAATCATGCCCCACTCGGCGGCTTGTTGGGCCGAGAGTTTTTGGCCCGTCATGGCCAGCCCCAAGGCGCGTGCTTGGCCGATGCGGTGTGGCAAATGCCAAGAACATCCGGTGTCTGGAATCAACCCAATCTTGGCAAAAGGCAGCATGAACGATGCCGCATGGCTGGCCACCACCATGTCGCAAGCCAGCGCTAGGCTGGCACCCGCGCCTGCTGCCACGCCATTCACTGCGGCGAGGGTGGGTACGCGCAAATTCCGCAGGCGCATGATGAGGGGCTTGTATTGCCGTTCAACCACATCCCCCAAATCGGGTGGTGTCTCGCCAGGGGTGAACCGCACTTCGGGGTCGGCCAAGTCTTGCCCGGCACAAAAGCCTCGGCCCGCCCCCGTGATGACCAACACACGAATGGCTGTGTCGGTCTGGATGAGGTCCAAGGCATGACGCATTTCGGCGTGCATGTCCGCATGAAAGCTGTTCATCTTGTCAGGGCGGTTGAGTGTCAAACGGGCGATGCCCTGATCGACTTCCCACTGAATGTGTGTGTAGTGCATGGCGGTGTGTGGCCTCAGACGTGGGCGCGACGCTGCACAACGCGGAAGCGATTGGCCACAAATGCGGAGTCTGCATAAGACGCGTTGGCCGATGGGTTGCCGCCTGTGCCGTGGTAGTCAGAGAACGCCGACGATTGGTTCACAAACACACCGCTAGTGAGATTGATGGACAGTGCGACCTTGCCGCGCCAAGTCGCTTGCGTCATGGCTTGAATGACATCATCGCTGGTGCTGTAGAGACCGACCGTCAATGCGCCATGCGTCTGGACGATACGTTCAGACAGCGCAATGGCGGCTTGTGTGTCCGCTGTTTTCACGATGAAGCTGATCGGTCCGAAACGCTCTTCCATGTAAGCGGCTTCGTCGGTGGCATCGCAGGCCAACAGCACGGGGGTGCGGACATCCGCGCCGTTGAACTCGGGGTTGTTCAATTTTTGTGATGCCAAGATGACTTGGCCCAGCTTGCCGCTGTTGGCTAAGTCCACACGCTCCGCAGTTGCGCTGGATTGCATGGCCCCCAAGACCGCAAATGCAACTTCGGGCTTGCTCAGGAAGCGTTCGATGGCCTTGCCCAAATCGGCGCACACCTCGTCATAGCTCTTGTGGCCTTCGTCTGTCTCAATGCCTTGGGCAGGTACAAGAATAGCTTGTGAGGTGGTACACATCTGACCCGAGTACAGGGACAAGGTGAAGGCGATATTGCCCAACATGGCTTTGTAGGCATCGGTCGAATCAATCACGATGTTGTTGACACCCGCCAACTCTGCGTACACCTGCGCTTGCTTGCAGTGCTCGATCAGCCATGAGCCAAACACGTTGCTGCCCGTGAAGTCCACAGACTTCACCGAGGAGTGTGTGGCCAGCGCTTGTGTGGTGCTGCGCTTGTCGGTCACACACATCGTGACCAAATTGGGGTCGATGCCGTTTTCTGACAGCACCGCACGAATGGTGCGAACCGTGATGGCCGCAGGCAAGACGGCATTGCTGTGAGGTTTAATGATGACCGCATTGCCTGTGGCCAGCGCCGCAAACAAACCTGGGTAGGTGTTCCAAGTCGGGAAGGTGCCGCAACCCACCACCAAGCCAACCCCGCGCCCGACGATTTCAAAATTCTTCTTCATCACCAGCGCAGGGTTTTTACCTTGTGGCTTTTCCCACACCGCTTCTTTGGGGACAAAGCTTTGTTCGCGCCAAGCGTAGGTGACGGCTTCTAAGCCGCGATCTTGCGCATGGGGGGCGCCTGCTTGGAAAGCCATCATCCAGCCTTGGCCCGTGGTCATCATCACGGCGTGGCCGATTTCAAAACTTTGCTTGTTCAGACGGTACAAGATCTCCAAACAAATGCCTGTGCGTCCTTCTGCGCCCACCGCTTGCCAGCCAGTCATCGCCACTTGGCCGGCTTGCACCAAGGCTTCGTGGTCGCACAAGGGGTACTTCACGTCGAGTGCCACGCCATAAGGCGAGGCTTCCGCACCCGTCCATCCGAGTTGACCTGGTTGGTCTAATTCAAAGGGGTGACCCACATGTGCTTCGTAAGCGGCCTTGCCATCTGCGGCGGCTGTCTCACCATAGACCTTGGGGCTGGGCATCTCGCTGTAGGGCGACCAGTAGCCACGCGTGGCGATGGCGTGCAAGGCCGCATCTAAGGTGGCACGGTGTTTTTCAAACAAGGGGTGAGACATGAAAGAGACTCCAAAGAGGGTGAGGTGATCGGGTCACGCGAACGTGGCAGCGGTTTGATGCGTTACAAATCTATTCTAAGAATATTTAAAAATGTATCGCATTGAGTTGAAGAAAAGATCAGGGTTTACCCGCCTGATCTGTGGATCTCGTTACATGCCTAGGTAAGCAGCGCGGACTTGTTCGTTGCGGATTAAATCTTGGCCGTGGCCGGTGAGAGTGATTTTGCCTGTTTCGAGAACGTAGCCACGGTCTGACAGCGCCAGTGCGGCAAAGGCATTTTGTTCGGCAAGGATGATGGTCATGCCTTCTCGCTTGAGTGCTTTGACCACGTTGAACACCTCTTCTACCAACAGCGGGGCCAAACCCATCGAAGGTTCATCCAGCAGCAGCAACTTGGGTCGCCCCATCAGCGCGCGGCCAATGGCCAGCATTTGCTGCTGGCCACCAGAGAGGGTGCCTGCGGGTAGCTTGCGTTTTTCTTTCAAGATGGGGAACATGCTGTAGACCCGCTCAAGGTCTTTTGACAGATGTTCTTTGGCTTGGGTGTAAGCGCCCAAGCGCAGGTTGTCTTCGATGGACAGCGGACCAAACACTTGCCGCCCTTCGGGGCTGTGGCAAATGCCGCGTCGCATGCGTTGGTCGGAGCGCACCTTGGAAATATCGTCACCGTTGAACCAAATCTCACCCGCCCCCATAGGTTGAACCCCAGAGAGGGCACGCAAAAACGTGGTTTTGCCAGCGCCGTTAGCACCGACCAGGGCAACGGTCTCACCGCGCCGCACTTCTAAGCTCAAGCCTTTGAGTGCTTTGATGCGCCCGTAGCTGCTTTCCAGTCCCGTGACCTTGAGCAACACATCGCCGGTTGCTGGTGCTGCATGTCGGTCTAAGGTTCCGCTGCTGTGTGAGCCTAATAATGCTTCCATGTCTCTACCCTTAGGCGTGTGCGCCCAAATATGCTGCAATCACATCGGGGTTCTTGCGAACTTCCGCGCTTGTTCCTTCGGTGAGTTTTTTTCCGTAGTCCAGCACCAAGATGCGGTCTGACAAGTTCATCACCATTTTCATGTCGTGTTCCACCAACACCACGGTGATGCCCGAGTCCGCCAACTTGCGAACTAAGCGGTCAATCTCGATGGTCTCTTTCGGGTTGAGGCCTGCGGCGGGTTCATCCAGAAAAATCAGGCGTGGCTTCATGGCCAAAGCGCGTGCAATCTCAAGACGCTTGAGCACACCGTAGGACATGGCGTCGGCTCTGGTGGAGGTGTAGTTTTCAAGACCCACAAACTTCATCAACTCGGCGGCTTCGTCGCGCAGCGCGAGGTCACGCCGGCGCAGGTTGGGCCAACGCAGCGCCGCTTTGAAAAGATTGCGGTCCAGTCGCAAATGCGCGCCCACCATGACGTTCGCGATGGCGCTCATGTTCATGCAAATTTGCAAATTTTGAAACGTCCTCGCCACGCCGCGTTCCGCCAACTCATTGGGGGACTTGCCGTGGATCATTTCACCATCTAGCCGTATTTCGCCCGAGGTGGGTTTGTAGACACCCGTGATGAGGTTGAAGAGGGTGGTTTTGCCTGCGCCATTGGGGCCAATGACGGAATACACAATGCCCGCATCAATCTGGAAGGACACGTTTTGAACGGCCTTCACCCCCCCGAAGTGGATGGACAAGTCTTTGACTTCAAGCAGCGACATCATCAAGCTCCCTTATCTAATTTGGCCGCCAAGGTTGGGACCAAACCTTTGGGTAAAAAGATCATGCAAAGCATCAAGATCGCACCAAACACCACGGTTTCCCAGCCCTCAAACGTTGCCAGTGCTTGTGGCAAAGCGGTGAGCAAAATAGCGCCCACGATCGAGCCAAACACCGATGCCATGCCGCCCACGACCACCATCGTGACGAGTTCAATCGAGTGGAAGAAGTCAGCGACGTTGGGCGTGACAAAGCCGATGTAGTGCGCCGTGATGCTGCCCATGAGGCTGGCAAACACAGCCGACAACACAAAAATCGTGACCTTGTATCGCACGATGTTGACGCCCACCACTTGCGACGCGACTTCTGAGCCGTGCAGCGCACGCAGTGCGCGGCCAAACGGCGAGTCAATTAAGTTCAAGGAGGCCCAGACGCTGAATGTCAGCAGCAAGGCCACCACCCAATACCATTGCTTGTCGCTGTTGAGTTCAAAGCCAAGCAGGGCCATCGGCGTCACGGCCATGCCGTCCGGTCCTCCGGTCCATTGTGCTTCGTTGCGCAACGCAATATTAAGGATGATGCCTAGCCCCAAAG
Source organism: Limnohabitans sp. (assembly GCF_031538885.1). Lineage (GTDB taxonomy): Bacteria > Pseudomonadota > Gammaproteobacteria > Burkholderiales > Burkholderiaceae_C > Limnohabitans. Next base: position 26,662 of record NZ_JAVKLW010000042.1, on the reverse strand, counting down.
TGGCCATCGCCAAATAGTTGCCCTTGAGTTTGAAAATTGGCCGAGCCACGGTGCCCGCAATCAAGGCCGTCACCAACGCACCCACGCCCATCGCGACCAGCGGATGCATGCCCAAGTGAACGGGCAGCACAGCCGATGCGTAAGCCCCAATGCCGAGAAACCCGGCATGTCCTAAGCTGATCTGTCCAGCAAAGCCAATCAGCAAATTCAGTCCGATGACGATGATGGCGTTGATCGCCATGCGGATCGCCAAGTCCATGTAATAGCTGTTGGGCAGCACAAAAGGAAGCACCGCCAAAACAGCGACAACCAGCCCCAAGCCTAAGTAAGCGTTCTTTTGCATGGTTACACCCGGTCTGTCGATTTGCCGCCAAAAAGGCCGCGTGGCATGAAGAAAAGAATGAACAAAATCAAGACGAAAGGCACCGCGTCTTTGTAAGCCGAGGAGATATAGCCTGCGCCCATGGCCTCCAAGATGCCCACCAGCAAGCCACCCAGTACCGCACCGAGGCCATTGCCCAACCCCCCCACCACCGCAGCGACAAAGCCCTTGAGGCCCAGCATGATGCCCACGTCGTAAGAGGTCATGGTGATCGGTGTGACCAAAATCCCGCCCACGGCGCCTAAGCTCGCCGACATGGCAAAGCTCAAGAACAACACCCCGTCGGTGTTGATGCCCACCAGTTCGGCCGCGGTTCGGTTGAACGAGGTGGCCAGCATGGCTTTGCCCGTCAACGTTCGGCTGAAGAAATACCACAGCGACACCACCAACAGGGCCGTCACCGCCAACACCCACAGGCTTTGCGGCATGAGTGTGGCTCCCAGAATTTGGATGGGCGCGTCGCCCGAGAAGGCTGGCAGGCTGAACGTCCCTTTGCCCAGCCAGACTTGGATCAACCCCCGGATGACCAGCGAAGCGCCAATCGTGATGATGATCAAGGACACCGTGTCGGCACCCTTCACCGGCTCAATCGCCACCTTCTCCATGACGATGCCGACGATGGCCGGAATCACAATGGCCAGCAGCAAAACGAGGGGCAAGGGCAGACCCATTTGCGCAAAGAACACAGCCAACATGCCGCCCAACATGATGAATTCACCTTGCGCAAAGTTGATCACATTGCTGGCGTTGTAAATGAGTGTGAAGCCCAACGCCGCTAAGGCGTACGTGGCCCCCACGGTGATGCCAGAAAACAAGAATTGCAGAAATTGAGAAAGCATCATGACGCCATCTCCAGCCTCTCGCACGCTGCCAAGCGACCGATAAACGGGTGTTGCATGGGGGGTCTCCGTGTGGTTCAAATAAGTGAAAACATCAATCAAGCGATGCTTCTTTGCGCTTGCGAATTGTTTTTCCTGCGCACAACCCGCTTTCAATGTGTTACTTATTATTCACTGAAAACTTTTAAAAAGTATCGCTTTTGGGTGTAAAAACCTCGATTTCAAGGGTAAGTCCTAGGCTAAATGGCGATGCGCTTTTGATTCAGCGCTGCGCAGCTTGCTTTTCATTCCGAGTAGACCGTGTAGGGCCTACTTCTCTGAGCAAGTATCAGGCCAAAAAATGATCGGGCTCTTACCAGTTGCCCACGTTGGGCATATCCACCCAAGGCGCTTGCGGTGCTAAAGCTTCGCCTTTTTGTAGCAACTCAATCGAGATGTCGTCGGGTGAGCGCACGAAGGCCATGCGGCCATCGCGGGGTGGGCGAAGTATCGTGACGCCATGTGATTGCAATTGCGCGCAGGTGGCGTAGATGTTGTCGACCGCATAGGCCAAGTGACCGAAGTTGCGCCCACCGGTATAGACCTCGGGGTCCCAGTTGTAGGTTAGCTCTACTTGTGCGTCGTCGTCACCGGGGGCGGCGAGGTAGACGAGGGTGAAGCGGCCTTGGGGGTACTCGTTGGTGCGCAGCACATGCAGACCGAGTGCATCGCGGTAAAAGCGCAGCGATGCTTCTAAGTCGGTCACGCGCACCATGGTGTGTAGGTATTTCATGGTGAGGCTTCTTTAGAGTGTGGGGTAGTCGGTGTAGCCCACAGGGCCGGGGGTGTAGAAGGTGCTGGGGTTGGCTTCGTTCAAGGCCGCATTCGATGCCAAGCGTGCCACCAAGTCGGGGTTGGCGATGAACAAGCGACCAAACGCGACCGCATCGACCTTGCCAGCTTCAACTGCATCGATGGCCATTTGACGGTTGTAGCCGTTGTTGGCGATGTAGCAGCCTTTGAATGCTTGGCGTGCCCAGGCGTAGTCAAAGCCGGGCACATCACGTGGACCCCCAGTCGCGCCTTCGATGAAGTGGATGAAGGCAATGCCGCGCTGGTTGAGCGCTTCTACCAAGTAGCCAAACACCGCTTGTGGGTGGCTGTCGGCCAAATCGTTGAATGGGGTCAGCGGTGACAAGCGGATGCCGACACGGCCAGCGCCGATTTCTGCGGTGCACGCATCCACCACTTCCAAGGCAAAGCGGCAACGGTTTTCAATGGAGCCACCGTATTCGTCGGTGCGTTGGTTGGCCCCATCGCGAATGAACTGATCCACCAAGTAGCCATTGGCACCGTGGATCTCCACACCGTCAAAGCCTGCACGCATGGCGTTGGCTGCGGCTTGGCGGAATTGCTGCACCACGTCTTTGATTTCAGCGGTGGAGAGTGCATGGGGCACGGGCACATCGACTTTGCCATTGCGGGTGTAGGCGACCACCTTGGGTTGAATGGCTGAAGGTGCCACGGGGTGTGCGCCACTGGTCAGATCAGGGTGCGTGATGCGGCCCACATGCCAGATTTGCGCGACGATTTTCGAGCCTGCGTCATGCACGGCTTGGGTGATGGGTTTCCAGCCTTCCACTTGGGCGTCTGAGTAAATGCCGGGCGTGGCCATATAGCCTTTGCCAACGGGGGAGACTTGTGTGCCTTCGCTGATGATGAGGCCCGCCGTGCTGCGTTGGTGGTAGTAATCGACGTTCATGGCGCTGCCGGGGAGGTCACCCTGTGCTTCATCGGCACGGCTGCGTGTGAGCGGGGCCATGACGATGCGGTTGGCGACTTCGATGTCGCCGATACGTGTGGGTTGAAAAAGTTGAGGCGTGGTCATGTGTGATTTCTGAGTGACGTGAAGGAGTAAAAAATTGCGCCATCGTCCAAGCATGTGAAGACAGCTTTGATTAGATGGGGCAGATTTTTGCTTTTTCAAGCATGGGGCTTGATCCTCCGCTACGATGGCCCAAAACAACAGGGTGCATGGCATGAAGCAGTGGTGGTGTGCATGGTGGATGGCTTTTGCCGGCTTGGTGGGCGCGGCAGAGACTGAGGACTACAAAATCAAAGTCGATGTGACACAGCAAGGTGCTGTGTTTCAAACCCAAGCGAGTTTTTATGTGCCGTTGAGCGTGTGTCAGTCTTACCGCTACCTCACCGACTACGACGCGGCCACCCACATCCCCGGCGTGGTGAGTTCGGTCACCACGCGCATGGAAGCACGCAAAGCGCGGGTTGAGCGTGGCTTGCAAGAGCGCATTTTGTTTTTCCCGATCAAGATGCGCATGGTGCTGGAGATGACCGAATTGCCCAACCAAGGCACTGACTTTGTGCAACTCAGCGGCGAGACCAAGTTCTACAAAGGCTCTTGGCGCTTAGAGAGCGAGGGGACGGGGACCGTGTTCAAGTACCGCGCTGAGTCGGAGCCCGATTCGTTACTGCCCAAAGTCGTGATTGAGTACTTCATCAAAAACCGGTTGAGCAGCAGCTTTGAGGCCATGGCCAAGGCTGGCGCGGAACGCATCAAACAACTCTGCTGAACTTGGCTGCTTGGATCGTGTGTTGTGAAGGCCTATCGGCGTGGTGCTGTTTGAATCAGCGCACCCACTTCGTGTTTCCACCACTTGGCTTGCCCGGTTGTGCCGTGTCCCGCGGTTTGATCGCTGGCGGGGATGAGTAACAAGCGCGCGTTGGGGATTCTGGACAAGGCCTTGCTCATGACGTTGAGCTCGGGCGGGTTGCGCTCATCATCCGCAGAGTTGATGGCAAGCAAGGTGGCTTTGATTTTTTCAAGTTGATCGAGTGGGTTGTAGTCCCGCGATGCCTCCCATTGGTAAAGGTGATCGTTGGCATCGCCAGCAAATGGCGCACTCAGTCTTTGGTTGAGCAACTGATCGGCTTTTTCTCGGGTGGGCGCGAGGCGTTGCAAACCTTGGTGACCCCCGTTGGTGCCGATGGCGTAGAAGACGGATGCAAATTGAAGGCTGCGTGGTTGCTGGGTGTAGTTGCCGTTCATCCAGTCGGGGTCCTTGCGAATCGCGTCAATGATGAGGCGGCGCATCAACCAGTTTCTGCCGGACATCTCAGACGGCATGGACGCCATGGGTGCCAAGATGTCCATGAATTCTGGGTGTTGAATACCCCACAACCAGGTTTGCATGCCGCCCATGGAGTTGCCCAAAATCATGCGCACGCGCTTCAAGCGCAGGCCTTCTGTGAGGAGGCGGTATTGGGCAGACACCATGTCGTCGTAGTTGTACCTGGGGAATTGGGCGCGCAGCCCGTCCGAGGGTTTGCTGGATTTCCCCGTGCCAATCGCGTCTGGTAAGACGATGAAATATTTCGAGGCATCCAGCGGCTGGCCAGGGCCGAACAGCTCCCCGCCAAATGCTGGGTTGAGCATGCCTGCACCAGTGCCTGTGGTGCCGTGAAGAATTACCACCACCTCACCCGCAGGGTTGCCTAGCGTGGTGTAGCCGATGTTCAAAGCGGGCGAGATTTCGCCCGTGTGAAAGCGAAAGTCTTTGGCAATCCAGACCTCAGATTTTTGATGAGGGAATGTTTGAGCCAGCACGGTAGGACTTTGCCAGAGCATCCACACAGAGAGACACACGGTGAGAAATTTGTACATCAACGACTCCTTTGTTTTTCATCGCTTACCCTTGCGGATGCAACCAGCCCAATCCATCGTGTGTGCCGTGGGGCACAGCACCTCGCGCGGGGCGATATTCGCAGCCAATCCAACCTTCCCAGCCGCAAGCGGCAGACACCTCGTCAATCACCTCGAACAGGTAAGGGTGGTGGAGTTCGCCCAAGTCTGGCTCGTGGCGCAGCGGCACCCCCGCGATTTGGAAATGCCCCACGCGACCGGTGGGCAGGTAGTGACGAATCTTGGCGGCAATGTCGCCTTCCATGATTTGGCAATGGTAGAGGTCCATCTGCACTTTCACATGAGAGGCACCTATGTGCTCAATGATGTGGTGGGCTTGGCTCTGGTAGTTCAAGAAGAAGCCGGGCATGTCGCGGGTGTTGATGGGTTCAATCAGCACATCACGGCCCGCTTTTTGCGCCTCAGTGGCGGCCCAAGCGATGTTTTGGATGTAAGTGCTCTCCAGTGTGGCGTGGTCTATCCCACTGGGCTTCAAACCTGCCATGACATGGATGCGTGGGCAACTCAATACCTCTGCGTAGTCCAGCGCTTGCAAAAAGCCGGTTTGAAATTCGCGTTCGCGTCCAGGCAAGCAAGCCAAGCCGCGATCGCCTGCATCCCAGTTACCCGGTGGGGCATTGAAGAGCACTTGTTGCAAGCCGTTGTCGTGGAGGCGCTGGCGCAAGGCTTGGGCATCAAACGCATAAGGGAATAAATATTCAACCGCTTGAAACCCGTCTTGCGCAGCAGCGGCAAAGCGGTCTAGAAATTCATGCTCGTTGTAGAGCATGCTGAGGTTGGCGGCAAAACGTGGCATAGGTGTTTTGAATCAAAGAAGGGTTTACCAAAGCGCGTGAAAAGTCTCTCGAAGTTCATCAATTTGCGCCTGCGTCAAGGCGCTGGCTTGGCGGTCTGACATGAGCCAGAGCTTGGCAGTTTCTTCGAGTTCTTCAAGGACTGCGCTGGCCTCTGCGGGAGTTTGGTGCCACACGACAGGGCCGAGACGCTCCAGCATCACGGCACGAATGGGTTTTTGCTGTGCGGTGCTGTTGCGGATGTGCGCGGTGACTTCGGTGGCCACTGCGGCTGCGCCAGGGCGTTGGTAGGCCACCAGGGGCACATGCCCGACTTTCATCACGTAGTAGGGCGTTATGGGGGGGACGATGTCGGCCTTGTGCCAGACCCCTTGCAGGGTGAGGCTGACCAAGTGCGTGGCATGGGTGTGGATGACGCAGCGTGCGTGGGGGGCGGCGACGTAAATGCTTCGGTGCAGCGTCAGTGTTTTGGAAGCGTGGGCACCGCTGAGTTGCGCACCCTCGGCGCTGACATGGGCCAACTCGCTGGCCACCAAATGGCCAAGGCAAGCATCGGTGGGGGTGATTAAAAAGCTGCCGTCTTCCAGCTTGACGCTGATGTTGCCTGCGCTGGCATGCACATAGCCACATGCATAGAGTGACGCGCCGATGCGGCAAATTTCTTGGCGAGATGCGAGTTCGTTCATGTGCCTATGGCTTTCAACAACGCGAAGGATTTTGCAAAAAAATCCTGAGTGCCGAAATTTCCAGATTTCAAAGTGATGTGTACTGTATCGCCATGGCAGACGCTCGAACTCACCGAGGTCCACGGCACGCCGGGGTCAATTTGTGGGCCAATCACCAGGCGTTCGACGTCTAAAGCTTGCACCACCGCGCCTGAGGTTTCGCCACCCGCCACTACGAGTTGACGCACGCCTGCTTGCACCAAGCCTTTGGCGATGCGGGACAAGGTGCGCTCCACCAATTCGCCAGCATGGGCGACGCCCAATTGGTGTTGAATGGCTTTAACCGCTTCGGGCTCTGCGGTGGCATAGACCAACACCGGCCCGTGTGGGAGTTGTGGCACGGCCCAGTCAAGGGCTTGTTGCACCACATCAGCGCCCGCCGCGATGGCCAACGGATCCACCCCAAATGCGGGCTGGCCTGCTTGCTGCCAATGGCGCACTTGGGCATTGGTGGCCACTGAGCAACTGCCAGACACCACCGCTTGGTAGCCAGTGGCTTGTGGCAGGGTGTCGGCTTTGAGCTGGGTGGACAACGCACCACGCGCTTGCCAGTTCTGCGGCAAACCAATCGCTACGCCAGAGCCCGCCGTGACCAACGGTACATCGGCCAAGGCTTGCCCCATGTTGAGCAGGTCTTGGTTGCTGATGGCATCCACGACCGCCACACCCACGCCCTCGGCTTGCAAGGCTTGAAAGCGTGCCCGAATGGCATCGGGGCCGGCAGCCACGCAAGCGTGTTCGACCAGCCCGACCTTGCGTTGTGTTTGGGACTGCATGACGCGCACCAGATTGGCATCGGTCATGGGCGTCAAAGGATGGTGGCGCATACCGCTGTCAGAGAGCAGCACATCGCCCACGAACAAATGGCCTTTGAAGAGGGTGCGGTTGTTTTCGGGAAAGGCAGGGCAGGCCATGGTGAAGCCTTGGCCGTGCCCAAAGACGGCGTCCATCAAGGCCTCGGTCACGGGGCCGATGTTGCCTTCGGGGGTGGAATCAAAGGTGGAGCAGTATTTGAAGTAAATCTGCTCGACACCTTGCGCCTTGAGCCATGCATAGGCTTGCAGCGATTGGGCGATGGCGTCTTGGGCGGCGATGGTGCGGGACTTGAGTGCGACCACGATGGCGTCGGCATCGATGGCTTGGTGGTCCGATGGCACGCCGATGGTTTGCACCGTGCGCATGCCTGCACGCACCAAGTTGTTGGCCAGGTCTGTGGCACCCGTGAAGTCATCGGCAATGCAGCCCAGCAAGGGCTTTGAGGTGGCTTGGGTCATGTGTGTGTTCAGAACGTCAGCGCACAGGTGATGGCATGCGGGTGGCGTGAGGCATACGATTGAATGAGGCTCTTGACGGAGGTGTCCGCCACAAGTCCCAAACTTTTGGCGCGGTCGTTGTCAAATTGGCTAGGCCAGCAGCTCACGATGGCTTGGACTTTGGCATCGACTTGCCAATCGAGCAGCGCTGCCACATCGCTGCCAGCCACTTCTTTCAAGGCGTGTGCCATTTCCCCGACGGTGGTGGTGAGTGCAGGTAAGTTGACCGCTGTGGGCGCCCCCCATTGCGAGGCGGGGGTGGTCAGGGCGCACATCAAGCCTTGCATGGTTTTGTCGGTGGAGGCCAACGCCACACGGGTGTCGGCTGGCACAGGTACGGTACAGGCTTGGCCCGCCAAAGGCTCACGGAACATGCCACTCAAGAAACTGGAGGCTGCGCCGTTGGGCTTGCCCGGACGAACTGACACCGTCATCAAACGCACATTGCGGCCGTGGATAAGGCCTTTGCGTGTGAAGTCGGCCACCAGCTGCTCGACCATGAATTTTTGAATACCGTAGCTGCTTTGGGGGGTGGGTTGGTGTGTGTCGGAGATGCTGTCGGGCAGTGACTGTCCAGCGGGTGCGCCAAAGACGGCCACTGAGCTGGCAAACACAAACACGGGCTGCTGGGCTTGGTGGCGGGCGGCTTGCAGCAAGTTCAAAGAAGTTTGCAAATTACTTTGCAAACCCAAATCCAAATTGGCTTCGCAGTCGCCGCTGACGGCGGCGGCCAAGTGCACCACCGCATCGATGCCTTTGAGTTGCAGGGCTTGGGAGTGCAGCAGATGACTCAGGTCGCCCACCACGGCACGCACGCGGCTGTCTTGTTGCAAGTCGGCGGGGGGGGCGACGAGGTCGGTCATAACCACTTCGGTGATGGCGGCCGCGCCTTTGCCTTCCAAGTGAATGGCGGGCTGCTGGAGCAACTCGCGTGCGAGGCTGGTGCCCAAAAAGCCACTGCCGCCCGTAATCAGGATGCGCATACTTGAACCTCTGCGTTATTTGGCGTGTGGCAAGGTGATGCCGGGGAAGATTTTGATGACGGCGGCATCGTCCTCACGCCCATGGCCTGCAGTCGAGGCTTGCATGAACATTTGGTGTGCCGTGGAAGACAAGGGGAGTGGGAATTTGGTGGCGCGTGCCGTGTCGAGTACGAGCCCCAAATCTTTCACAAAAATATCAACGGCTGACAGTGGGGTGTAGTCGCCCTTCAAGACGTGGGCCATGCGGTTTTCAAACATCCAACTGTTGCCTGCGCTGTGGGTGATGACTTCATAAAGCGCATCCGCAGCCACGCCTTCGCGCAGACCCAAGGCCATGGCTTCTGCGGCGGCGGCAATGTGGACACCCGCCAGCAGTTGGTTGATGATTTTGACCTTGCTGCCATAGCCTGCGCGGCCCCCCAATTTGTAGACATTCGCGGCCATACATTCCAAGACGTGGCCCGCTTGTGCGTAAGCGTCGGCGTGACCGGAGGTCATCATGGTCATTTGGCCTGATGCCGCTTTGGCGGCACCGCCAGAAATCGGGGCGTCAAGGTACAAGAGGCCCATGTCGTTCAAACGCTTTTCAAGTGCCACCGACCAGTTGGGGTACACCGTGGAGCACATGATGAACAAAGCGCCGGGCTTCATCTGTGCGGCAGCACCGTCTTTGCCGAACAAGACTTGTTCGGTTTGCTCGGCATTTACGACGACGCTGACGATGATGTCCACTGATTTGGCTAACTCTGCTGGTGTTTTGCAGGCGGTACCACCTTCGTTGGCAAAGGCTTTCGCAGCGTCATGGCGTACATCACACACGCTGACGTGGTGGCCTGCACGACGCAGTGAACTGGCCATGCCGAGGCCCATGGCACCAAGGCCAATCACGCCGACTGAGCGCGCTCTGGGGGTGTTTGTTGTCATCAAGAAATTCCGTGTTTATTGAAAGCCGAAGGCATGCGGCGCCCACGTGCTCAAGGCGGGGATGAAGGTCAGCATGACCAAAATCAGGGCGTGTGCAATCAAGAAAGGTTTGAGTTCTCGGGTGAGTGCATCCAGCGGAACTTTGGCCACGTTGGAGGTGACGAACAGCAGTCCTCCGACGGGTGGTGTGATCATGCCCAGCGTCAAGTTGAAGATGACGACCATGGCAAAGTGAATCGGGTCAATGCCGAGCTTGGCGGCGACCGGTGCCAAGATGGGCACCAACACCATCACGCCGGGCAAAGGCTCAATGAAGATGCCAAAGATCAGCAAGAAGATGTTGACGGCGATCAAGAAGGTGAACGCAGACATGTCTTGTGCGCCCATCCATTCGGCCAGTTTGATGGGCAAACCATCGATGGTCAAAATCCAAGCAAAGGCGTTGGAGGTGCCGATGATGATGAGGACCGAGGCCGTCATTAACGCCGAGCGCGACAAGATGTCGGGCACTGCCTTCCATTCCAAGGTGCGGTAAATCCATTTGCCACAGACCAAGGCGTAGAACACGGAGACCACCGAGGCTTCAGTGGGTGTGAACCAACCGGCGCGCATGCCGCCCAAAATAATCACGGGCAACAAGAGTGCGGGGATGGCCTTCCAAGTGACGAGCATTTTTTCGGCAAATGTTTCGTTGCCGGGAATGCCTTTGTAGTTGCGTTGCTTTGACACATACCAGTTGACCACGGCCATGCCGCCAGCAATCAAGATGCCGGGGATGAAGCCCGCAATAAACAGAGCACCGACCGACACGCGATCGTCTTGCAAGGCATAGATGATCATGATGATGGAGGGAGGAATGATGGGGCCCACAATCGCGGTGGCTGCGGTCAGGGCTGCGGCATATGACTTGTCGTAGCCCGCTTTGTCCATCATGCGAATCATCATCGAACCCGGGCCTGCAGCATCGGCCAAGGCAGAGCCCGAGATGCCAGAGAAGAAGGTGAGGGAGACCACATTGGTGTAGCCCAAGCCACCGCGCTTGTGGCCGACAAACTGGGCGGCAAATTTGAGCAGCACTTCGGTGAGGGAGCCGCCACTCATCAGCTCGGCTGCCAAGATGAAAAACGGTACCGCCATGAGGGGAAAGCTGTCCACACCTTCGTAGGTTTGCTTGAGCAAGACGAACAGCGGAAAGTCAGCACCAAACACCAAGGCGGTGAGTGTGGAGAAACCCAAGGCAAATGCCACGGGGAAGCCAATCGCCAAATAAAAGCAACAGCTCAGAAGAAGGATGACACTCAGACTCATAGAGATGCGCTCGCAGTGGCGTCGAAATGTGAATCGGATGCGAAGGTGCGGGTGAGCACATAGTCGCGAACAATGAGGAGCCAGTGTGCGAGCAACAGCACGCCGCCAACAGGCATGGCGGTATAGACCCAAGACATCGAAATTTGTGTGGTTGGCGTCATTTGGAATTGAACTCGGTCCACATAGATGGCCCCATACCAAATGATGAAGATGAAAAAGCCTGTGAGCATCACAGCAATGAAGATGCGAACGGCCCGTGCCCAAGCAATGGGCAAACTGTCTTGTAAATTTTCGACAGCAATATGACCGCCGTAACGCAGCACAGGGCCTGCGCCTAAAAAGGTGAGCCACACCATCATGTAACGAGCCACTTCTTCAGCCCATTCAATAGATTGGTTGGTGGAGTAACGCAAGACCACGTTAGAGAAAATAATGATCGCCATGGCTGCAAGCAATGCAATCAGCACGCCTCGGTTGGCCATCATTAAATATTTTTCGAAAGATTTCATGGTGTGTCCCATGTTCAGCAAGCCAATGTTCTGGCTTGCTGAAAGGTGAAAAATGCCGATTACTTCACAGCTTGGATAGCTGCAATTTTGTCTACGCCAAATTCTTTGGCGTAGCTGGCGTAGAGGCCTTTGAGTGCGTCGTTGAAGCTGGCACTGTTGACCTTTTTGACCACTTGCATGCCTTCACGCTCGAGTTGAGCGATGCCGTTGGCTTCGTCGTCATTGACCTTTTTGCGAGTGGCGGCCACGCTCTTAGTGGCTGCGTCATAGAACGCTTTTTTGTCTGCATCGCTGAGCTTGTTCATGATGCGTGGTGACGTGATGATGAGGCCTGGTGAGTAAACGTGACCTGTGAGTGACAGGTGTTTTTGCACTTGAGAGAACTTGGAGGCCAAGATCACGGGGATGGGGTTTTCTTGACCATCTACAACGCCTTGTTGCAAGGCACCAAACACTTCTGGGAATGCCATAGGTGTGGGTTGAATGCCAAATGCGCGGTAGCCTTCCATATGAACTTTGTTTTCCATGGTGCGCATCTTCAAGCCGCTGGTATCTGCCGCGCTGACAATGGGGCGCTTGTTGTTGGTCATATGGCGAAAACCGTTCTCACTCCATGCCAAAGCGACCAAGCCGTGATCTGGGAATTTGGCCAACATGTCTTGGCCGATCTTGCCGTCCAACACTTTGCGTGCGTGGTCGTAGTCACGGAACAAGAAGGGGACGTCCACAATTTTCATCTCAGGCACAAAGTTGCCAACAGGGCCGGTGGAGGTGATGACTAAGTCTTGTGTGCCAATCTGCACAGCTTCCACTTGTTCACGTTCGCCACCCAAGGCGCTGGCAGGGTAGACCTGACATTTGTAGCGGCCCTGGGTGTTTTTGTCTAAGTTCTCGCAGAACACATTGGCACCAATGTCGTAGTGCGAACCTTTGGCCAGAACATGGCCCATTTTCAAGACGGTTTGTGCTTGTGTGGGGAACGCAGCAAATGCGGCTGTGGTGGCAAGGATGGTCACCCATTTTTTGCTGAAGAAAGTCGTTGACATTGTGTCTCCTGATAGTTAAGTGCCGCAACCCAAATAGCTCGGATGCCGTCAGGTTGTATGACAAATTATCCAGAAGGAATGGATGCGTCCGCTAGGGAGTAACCCGTGTGATGGGCTCAGGCTTTGGGTGTGTTGAGGCGTGTGCTGGTCGACTGTTGCGCCAGTGTGGTGCGCAGGCGATTGGCCAATGCGCGGCCTTGTGAGGTCCAGAAAACCGGATCCGCATTGCCAATGCGTTTGGCTGCATTCAGCATGTGCTTGGTTCCTGCCAAACGTGCGGCTTTAGCATCACCTTTTTCAATGGCTTGCACGATGGCGAGATGTTCGTCTCGCACGGCGTCTTCTAAGTCAGCACGCGTGGCTTCGTTGGCGCGGGTCACGCGGGTGGCGTTTTCAAGGAACTGATTCAGGTAGGACAGCGTGTCCAGCAGAAACGGGTTGTTGGCGGCGTGTGCAATGGCAGCATGAAAGGCGACATCCTCACTCACGCCATCGCCCCCGCTGGCCACGGCTTTGTCGAGTGCGCGCATGGCTTGCTTGATTTTTTGTAGCGACTTAGGCGTTCTGCGCTCTGCCGCCAGTGCCGCAGATTCGGCTTCGAGCGCACGCCTGACTTCCACGACCTTCAAGACCGCGTCGATGGAGCCATCGGGGATGAGTTTGAGTTTTCCCGCGTCGGGCAGTGGCAGTTGTTTGACAAAGGCACCAGAGCCTTGGCGCGTCTCAATCAGTCCTAAGGTTTTCAAGCGAGAAAAGGCTTCGCGCACCACCGTTCTACTGACACCGTATTGGGCAACCAAGGCGTTTTCGGTGGCGAGCTTTTCACCCGTTTTGAGTTTGCCTTCGCGAATGCTTGTTTCCAATGTCTGGGCCAGCTTTTCTGAAAGTGAGGCACCTAGTTGAGTGCGAAGCATATGTGGGATGGACTACTCGTGATGAGGGTGTGACAAAAGGTTTCCAAATCATATGCGACAAATTCAACGGGTGGACGCGCTTTGTCATTGCTGTGTGATGCAAGTCATACGCATGACGCGCGCAAGGAAGCAGGATCGAACGATCACAGGGTCAGTGCGTCCGCAAACTTCCTACTGCAAAGATGGGATGACGAAATGGATTTCTTACCCAAAAAATCGTGCTATCGACGTACACAATTGCACATCGGCACATCGTGAATTCCGTTGCAAATCACGCTGCAAATCCATGCGTTGTGCAGACCTCCCTTAGGTATGATGATTCATTCAAAGGAGCAGAGCATGGCTGATATCAATCCAACCAATAACAACCTCGTCATCGATGAGGGCATCACTTTCAAAGGCTCTATCTTTACGCTTGGCAAAGCCGTCATCAATGGCAACGTCATCGGCGAATTGGCGGCGGCACTTGTTGATTCACAGCACGGGCAAAGTGCTCGGCACCTTGAACTACCACGATTTGGAGATCTAACGCGGCGGTAAATTCAAAGGCAATTTGAATCAAAATAATCGGCTCTGAGCGATGATCCTGAACCGATTCTCCAATCGGCGCGAAGCCTTTTGGCGGGGCATCCGCGATGCCCTAGGCGCTCCCGTTCTAGTCCTGTTTGCCGGCATGGTCGGCTTTGGTGCCATGGGGCGCAGTCACGGTTTTGATGCTTGGATGACGGGCCTGACCAGTCTGCTGATGTTTGCATTGCCGGGACAAGTGGTGATGCTGGAGATGTTCATCTCTGGATCCTCCTTGCTGGCTATTGGCTTTGCCGTGATCTTGACTTCCACTCGTTTCATCACCATGGTGGTGACGCTGTTTCCCCAACTCCATCGACGCGATCGCAACCCACTGCTGTATCTGTGGGTGCACATGCTGGCCATGACGGCATGGGCGGTGTCGATGCGTGAGTTTCCGCGCATGTCCCCCAAGCACCGCTTGAATTACTTCATTGGCTTGGCCTTGCCATGTTGGTTGATCGCACCGATGGGTACGGTGCTTGGCTATGTCGTGGCAGGCTGGGTGCCTGCTGCGGTCACGCTGGGTTTGGTGTTCATCAACCCCTTGTTTTTTTTGCTCACGTTCACCGAGGTCAAGCCGTGGATCAATCGCATCGCGATTGGTTTGGGCTGCGTCTTGGGTCCGGCCTTTTATGTGTTGGATGCAAACAGCAGTTTGTTGCTGACCGGTTTGGTGGCGGGTACTTTGGCTTATGTGGCTGACCGCCGTTGGTTGCGCCCAGCGCCGGCAGAGGTGTTGCCATGAATGCCGAGATGCAAGGCGCGGGCGTGTGGCTGGCACTAAGTGCAGCTTGCATCGGTACCTACATTTGCCGCGCGGTTGGTGTGAAGTTGTCCGGCCACATTCACCAAGACAGTGAGGTGTTTCGCTGGCTCTCCGCCGTGACCTATGCCATGGTGGCCGCGCTGACCGTGCGCATGGTGGTGATGCCCTTGGGTTTGCTCGCCACCGTGCCTTTGCTGTTGCGGGTGCTGATTGGTGGCCTGAGTTTGGCGGTGATGGTGTCGCACCCGCAGCGCCGTTTGGTGCCGGCCTTGCTCACGGGCACCTTGCTGATGCTGGCGTATGGTGTGATTCGCGCCAACCCTTAGCCTTGAGCGGCGGTTGTAGCCCGAACCTACAATTCGCGGGCAACTTTAAGGCATCATGAATATCCTGATTTCCAATGACGATGGCTTTCAAGCCCCAGGCATCGTGGCTCTCTACGAAGCGCTTAAAGATTTAGGCCGTGTTGAGGTGGTCGCGCCTGAGCACAACAACAGTGCCAAGTCCAATGCGTTGACGCTGCATTCACCGCTGTATGTGAACCAAGCCAGCAACGGCTTTCGTTATGTGAATGGCACCCCCGCTGATTGCGTTCACATCGCGCTGACGGGCTTGCTGGATTACAAGCCCGATCTGGTGGTCTCGGGCATCAACAACGGCGCCAACATGGGCGACGACACGATTTACTCGGGTACCGTTGGTGCAGCCATGGAAGGGTATTTGTTTGGCGTGCCTGCCATAGCCTTCTCGCAAGTGGAGAAAGGCTGGGGCCATATCGATGCCGCCGCTGCCAAAGCCCGCGAGTTGGTGCAGCACATGATGCAAAAAACTCAGGTGGCGGGCGAGCCTTGGTTGTTGAATGTGAACATTCCCAACCACCCGCTAGCGCAGATCAAACCTTTGCGTGTGACGCGCCTGGGGCGCCGACATTCCGCCGAACGTGTTATCACACAAACCAGTCCACGCGGTGAAACCATGTACTGGATTGGCAGTGCGGGCGCTGCCAAAGACGACAGCGATGGCACCGATTTTCATGCCACCTTCGAAGGCCATGTGTCGGTCACGCCACTGCACGTGGACTTGACCGAGCATGCCAGTTTGCCTGCATGGTCGCAGCGTTTGCATGGGGCGCAGGCATGAAGCAGCGCCCCAGTTTTCCTGCACGCTTAGATTCAGGCAAGCCACAAGCGACGCCCAAAACATTGTTGGGGGCCACGCGGGTGGTCACGCCGCAGTCGATGGCGCGTAGCAAGGCCGCGGGTATGGTCAGCCCCACAGGGGTGGGCTTGGATTCATCCACCATCCGAGCGCGCATGGTACAAAAGTTGGCCGAGCAGGGCATTGCGGATGCAGGGGTGCTCGAGGCGATGGGCCGCGTGGAGCGTCACCGCTTTGTGGACAGTGCCTTGGTCAACCAGTCCTATGAGGACACCAGTTTGCCCATTGGTTTGGGACAAACCATTTCCAAGCCCAGTGTGGTGGCACGCATGATTGCTTTACTGCGCGAAGCACCTGGCCTGCAAGGCGAGCCGTGGATGGGGCGCGTGCTAGAGATTGGCACGGGTTGCGGCTACCAAGCGGCGGTGCTGGCATGTGTGGCACGTGAGGTGTACAGCATCGAGCGCTTGCGCGGCTTGCATGACAAAGCGCGGGAGAATTTGCGTCCTTTGCGCCTGCCCAATGTGCACATGATTTTTGGCGATGGGATGTTGGGCTACGCCCAAGGGGCGCCGTACAGCGCCATCATCTCTGCGGCAGGTGGCGATGCCGTGCCACAGGCTTGGATTGAGCAGTTGGCGATGGGCGGGCGCTTGGTTGCTCCAACCCAGACGAGTTCGGGGCAACAGGCCTTGGTGGTGATTGACAAAACTCCGCAAGGCTTGCAACAAGCGCTTTTAGAAGCGGTGAACTTCGTGCCTCTAAAATCAGGCATTGCTTGATTGGGAGAAAAACGCATGTTTCGTGCCGGTATGTGGGGTCTTGCTGCCCTGGTGACAGTGGCAGCGCTGTCGGGTTGCGCTAACAAAGGCCGCCTCGCGCCTGTGGATGACCACTCGATCAGTGGTGCCCGTGGTGGCGCCATACGCGTGTGGCCTGGTGCGGAGAACGCAGACAAGATCGGCTACTACACCGTCAAGCCCGGCGATACCTTGATTCGTATTGGTATGGACAACGGGCAAAGCTGGCGCGACATCATTCGTTGGAACAAATTGGACAACCCCAACTTGATTGAAACAGGGCAAGTGTTGCGTGTGGCACCTCCACCATCCGATGTGGCGGTCGCTGCGCCGCGGCCAGTAGCGTCCCAGCCTTCTGTCATGCCTGCCAAGCCAGTGGAGCCAGCCCTAGCCGCACCTGCGGCGGCTGATGATGCGCTCAACTTCCAATGGCCTGTGCTTGGTAATTTGATTGCTGGGTTCGACGAGTCTAAAAACAAAGGCTTGGACATTGCGGGCAAAGCGGGTGACCCTGTGCTTGCTTCAGCAGATGGCCGTGTTGTCTATGCTGGGGCTGGCTTGCGTGGCTACGGCAACCTCATCATCTTGAAGCACAACAACACTTACTTGACGGCTTATGCGCACAACCAAACCTTGTTGGTGAAAGAAGATCAAATCATCAAGCGCGGTCAAAAAATTGCGGAGATGGGCAACAGCGATGCAGACCAAGTGAAGCTGCATTTTGAGATTCGACGCCAAGGCAAGCCAGTAGACCCCGCTAAATATTTGCCGGGTAATTGATGACTGAGATTGCGACAGAAAAAAAATGGCCCGATCAAGCGCTGACCATCGAGTCGATAGACCTCGAAGCGCAAGGTGTGGCACACCGTCCCGATGGCAAAGTGGTGTTTGTGGAAGGTGCGTTGCCTTTTGAGGTGGTCCGTGCCAATGTGCATCGTAAAAAGGACAACTGGGAAAAAGCCTCTTTGCTGGAAGTTCTACAGGAGTCCTCGCAGCGCGTCACGCCCGGCTGCCCTCACTTTGGGTTACATGCCGGTGCGTGTGGCGGCTGCAAGATGCAGCACTTGGAGGCTTCGGCGCAAATTGCCGTCAAGCAACGTGCGCTAGAAGATAACCTGTGGCACTTGGGCAAGGTCAAGCCTGAAGCCCTGTTACCTCCTATCCAAGGCCCTTCATGGGGCTACCGCTACCGCGCCCGTTTGTCGGTGCGCTATGTGGTGAAGAAGGGCGAGGTGCTGGTGGGCTTTCACGAGCGCAAGAGCCGCTATGTGGCCGACATGCGCCAATGCCGTGTTTTGCCGCCGCACGTCAACGCCATGCTCATGCCGCTGCGCCATCTCATTGGCCGCATGGAGGCCCGTGAAACCTTGCCGCAAATTGAGTTGGCTTGTGGCGACCACGTAACGGCGATGGTGCTACGCCATATGGAGCCTTTGAGCGAAAGTGACATGGCCGCTTTGCGTACCTTTGCCGACAAGCACCAGGTGCAATGGTGGCTGCAATCCAAAGGCCCAGACACAGTGCGCTTGATGAAGGGCGCGTTGGGCGAACCGCTGTCTTATGCCTTGCCTGAGTTTGGCATCACTATGCCGTTCAAGCCGACGGATTTCACGCAGGTCAACCCACACATCAACCGGGTCTTGGTGACGCGTGCGTTGCGTTTACTGGCCGTGCAATCGCATGAGCGGGTGATTGACTGGTTCTGCGGTTTGGGTAACTTCACACTGCCTTTGTCCACGTTTGCCAGCGAGGTGTTGGGCATTGAAGGCAGCGAGGCTTTGGTGGTGCGCTCTGGTGAGAACTATGTGTTCAATCAAGCCAACCGTGATAAGCCCTTGGCACCGACGAGTTTTGTGGCGCGCAACCTGTTTGAAATGACGCCCGAGTTGTTGCGCCAAGATGGCGCTGCCGACAAATGGCTGGTCGACCCGCCGCGTGAAGGTGCGTTCTCGCTGGTGCAGGCACTGGCCGAAATGCATCAACAACCCGAGCTTCGCCAAGGTTGGATGCCGCCCAAGCGCATTGTGTATGTCAGCTGTAACCCCTCTACTTTGGCGCGTGATGCCGGTGTGTTGGTGACTTCAGCGGGGTATCGCATGACGTATGCAGGCGCGGTCAACATGTTCCCGCACACGGCCCATGTCGAGAGCATGGCAGTGTTTGATGTGAGCTGAAACGCAGAGGCAAAAAAAGGGACCGTGAGTTCCCTTTTTTATGGATGTTTTAGAAGCGTTTACTCGCGTTCGCCACCAAAAATTCCCAACAAGGCCAACAGGCTTTGGAAGACGTTGACGATATCCAAGTACAAGGTCAGTGTGGCGCTGATGTAGTTGGTTTCGCCGCCGTCCATCACTTGTTTGAGGTCATACAACATGAAGGCACTGAAGATGGCCATGGACAACACGGAGATCACCATCATTCCAGCAGAGGAGCCCACAAACACGTTGATGATGCTGCCCACCATCAAGACCACCACACCGACCATCAGCCACTTGCCCATGCCAGAGAGGTCGCGTTTGATGACCGTGGCCAAGCTGGCCATCACGAAAAACACGCCTGCGGTGCCTGCAAACGCCGTCATCACCAGTTCCGCGCCGTTCTTAAAGCCCAGCACCATGGCGATCATGCGCGAGAGCATGAGGCCCATGAAGAAGGTGAAGCCCAAGAGCACGTAGACGCCAGTGGCGCTTTCTTTGGTGCGCTCAATGGCGTAAATGAAGCCGAAAGCGCCAGCCAACATCAAAATCATGCCCATGACGCCAGAGATGGCGTAGCTGATGCCCGTGGTCACGCCAACCCATGCGCCCAAAACGGTGGGCAGCATGCTCAGTGCGAGCAACCAATAGGTGTTGCGCACCACGCGATTGCGTTCTTGTGTGGGCAAGACGTAGTAGTCAATGTTTTGAATGTGTTCATTCATGTTTAGCTCTCCAGTAAAACCTGATGATTTAGATAAAGCGCATTCTAGAGGTTTCAACTGTGCAAGGGCTATCGCTTATTTTTATTGCGGTTAATTTTGTATTTGGGTGGGGTAGTGGGGCTTGCAGAATCGGTATGCTTAGGGTTTTACGACTCCTCAAACTTATTCCTTATGAAGACCAAACACTTTCTCGAAACCGCAGATGTCAAAGCCATTGCCGCAGCCGCTGAAGCCGAGGCGTTGAAACACAATTGGCCTGTGACCATTGCCATCGTGGACGACGGCGGCCACTTGCTGTCGCTGCAACGTTTGGACGGCGCCGCACCGATTTCTTCTCACATCGCACCAGCCAAAGCTCACACGGCCGCGCTGGGTCGTCGCGAGAGCAAGATTTACGAGGACGTCATAAACGGTGGCCGCATTTCTTTCTTGAGTGCCCCTGAAGTCAAAGGCATGTTGGAAGGCGGTGTGCCGATCATCAAGGAAGGCCAATGCCTCGGTGCAGTGGGCGTGAGCGGCGTGAAGTCCAACGAAGATGCGCAAATTGCCAAGGCGGGCATTGCTGCTATCGGCCTGTAAACCACGACTTGAACTACAAGTCCCCGTAGCGCTTGGATGGTGCTGCGGGGATTTTTTGTGGGTGCTTGCGATCAGTAAATCAAACGTTCAGGGTTGATTTCTTGCAAGATGGTGGTGGCAATTTCTTCAATGCTTTTGTTGGTGGTGGACAACCAACGGATGCCTGCACGGCGCATCATGGCTTCTGCTTCGGCGACTTCATGGCGGCAGTTTTGCAAGCTGGCGTATTTAGAGTTAGGACGACGTTCGTTGCGAATTTCACTCAATCGCTCGGGTTGGATGGTCAAGCCAAAAATCTTCTTTTTGTGAGGCATCAAGGCGGGGGGGAGCTGGCGGCGCTCAAAGTCTTCGGGGATGAGCGGGTAGTTTGAGGCTTTGAGTCCGTGCTGCATGGCCAAATACAGGCTGGTGGGGGTTTTGCCGCTGCGGCTCACACCGACCAAGATCACGTCAGAGGATTCCAAATCCCGGTTCAACTGCCCATCGTCATGGGCGAGGCTGAAGTTGATGGCCTCAATGCGGTCGTGGTATTCCTTACTCTTGCTGGGGTCTGAGAAGCGGCCTACGCGGTGGTTGGATTTGATACCAAGCTCTTGTTCTAGCGGATTCACAAAGGTACCGAACATGTCCATCAGCATGCTTTTACCTTGGCACCCGTCTTGAATCACTCCAAGTACCTCCATATTCACCAAGGTGGTGAACACAATGGGTTTACGTCCTTCAATTTCTCCAGTGTGAATGATTTGACGGACCGCTTGGTGTGCTTTGTCGGCCGAATCGACAAATGGAATCCGGATGTGGCGAAATTTGACTTCGAACTGCGCCAAGATGGCGTTACCAAAGGTTTCAGCAGTAATGCCAGTGCCGTCAGACACAAAGAAAACGGTGGGGTTGGGCATGAAAAACTTTCAAAAGGGATCACGTGGCGGGGTGAGGCAGCGTGTTGTCGGCCACCTACAATGATGCATTAAATTTCGCCACGCAGACTGATCGACCGATTCAAACAACACCTAAGTCGCCGCCCTGCATGGTCGCACCCGTTTTAACTTTTGGAGCCTGTCTATGACTGCACTTTTCAGCCCCACCGCCTTGGTGGTTCCCTTTGAAAAACTTCGAATGACGGACGTCGAATCGGTGGGCGGTAAAAACGCTAGCCTCGGCGAAATGATTTCACAATTGCCCACAGATGTTCGCGTGCCCACGGGCTTTGCCACCACTGCCCATGCTTTTCGTGAATTTTTGGCGTACGACGGTTTGGCAGACAAAATCAACGCTCGTTTGAACAAGCTCGACACCGAAGACGTGCGGGCCTTGGCTGAGGCCGGTGCTGAAATCCGCGCGATGGTCGAAGCCCAGCCTTTCCCGGCCGACTTGCAAAAAGCCATTGCCGATGCGTTTGCCACCTTGTCTGCTGGCAATGCCGCCGCCACGTTTGCTGTGCGTTCATCCGCTACCGCTGAAGATTTGCCTGATGCTTCGTTTGCGGGTCAGCAAGAAACCTTTTTGAACGTACATGGCATCGACGAAGTGCTGCACAAGATGAAGGAAGTATTTGCTTCTCTCTACAACGACCGCGCCATCAGCTACCGGGTGCACAAGGGCTTTGCCCACGCCGATGTGGCTTTGTCTGCCGGTGTGCAGCGCATGGTGCGCTCAGACTTAGGCGCTGCGGGTGTGATGTTCACCATCGACACCGAATCAGGCTTTGAAGACGTGGTGTTCATCACCTCAAGCTATGGCCTAGGCGAGACGGTGGTGCAGGGCGCGGTGAATCCGGATGAGTTTTATGTGCACAAGCCAACCCTGAAGGCTGGCAAGCGTGCGGTGATTCGCCGCAACTTGGGCTCCAAGCTCTTGCAAATGGAGTTCTCCACAGCTGAAGAGAAAAAAGCCACGGGCAAATTGGTCAAGACCACCGATGTGCCCACGGAATTGCGCAACCGTTATTCATTGACCGACGCAGATGTAGAGCAATTGGCGCATTACGCCACGGTGATTGAGGCGCATTACGGTCGTCCCATGGACATCGAATGGGGCAAAGACGGCACAGACGGCCTTTTGTATATCTTGCAAGCGCGTCCAGAAACGGTGAAGAGCCAAGCCAAAGGCCAATCAGAGTTCCGCTACAAGCTCAAAGGCCACAGCACCGTGTTGGCCGAAGGCCGCGCGATTGGTCAAAAGATTGGTACCGGCCCTGTGCGCTTGGTGCACAACATCAGCGAGATGGACAAGGTTCAACCCGGCGATGTACTGGTGACCGACATGACCGACCCCAACTGGGAGCCCGTGATGAAGCGTGCCAGCGCCATCGTGACCAACCGTGGTGGCCGTACTTGTCATGCCGCCATCATTGCGCGTGAATTGGGCATCCCTGCGGTGGTGGGTTGCGGTGACGCGACCGAGCGCCTCAAAGACGGCACCTTGGTGACGGTGAGCTGCTCTGAAGGCGATACCGGCATGATTTACGACGGTTTGCTTGAAACCGAAGTGACCGAAGTGCAACGCGGTGACATGCCCAAGATCCACACCAAGATCATGATGAACGTCGGCAACCCGCAGTTGGCGTTTGACTTCTGCCAGTTGCCCAACGAAGGTGTGGGCTTGGCTCGTTTGGAGTTCATCATCAACAACAACATTGGTGTCCACCCCAAGGCGATTCTTGACTACCCCAATGTGGATGCTGATTTGAAGAAGGCGGTGGAGTCGGTGGCCCGTGGCCATGCCTCACCGCGTGCTTTCTATGTGGACAAAGTGGCCGAAGGTATTGCCACCATTGCTGCGGCGTTCTATCCCAAGCCCGTCATCGTGCGGCTGTCGGACTTCAAGTCCAACGAGTACCGCAAACTGATTGGTGGCAGTCGCTACGAACCTGAGGAAGAAAACCCGATGTTGGGCTTCCGTGGTGCAGCGCGCTACATCAGCGAAGACTTCGGCGAAGCCTTTGCCATGGAGTGCGAAGCCATGCGTCGCGTGCGCGAAGACATGGGTTTGACCAACGTGCAAGTCATGGTGCCCTTTGTGCGAACCTTGGGCCAAGCTGAGCGCGTGACCAACTTGTTGGCCGAGCACGGCTTGAAGCGCGGCGTGAACGACCTCAAGGTCATCATGATGTGTGAAGTGCCTAGCAACGCGATCCTTGCTGACGACTTCTTGAAGTTCTTTGACGGCTTCTCCATCGGCTCCAACGACTTGACTCAACTCACCTTAGGGCTAGACCGTGACTCTGGCTTGGAGTTGCTGGCCGCTGACTTCGACGAACGTGATCCTGCGGTGAAGGTCTTGCTTCGCAAAGCGATTGCGGCTTGCTTGGCGCAAGGCAAGTATGTTGGCATCTGCGGTCAAGGCCCCAGCGACCATCCTGACTTTGCGCACTGGTTGGCTGACGAGGGCATCAGTTCGATCTCGCTCAACCCAGACAGCGTGATTGACACGTGGAAGTCATTGGCGAAGTAAGACATCATTGATGCGACAGCTGCCAGCAGCCTCTGACGACGAGGTTTCTTCTCCCCTAGAGCTTGCAAGTTCAGATAATTTGCAAGTTCGTGGGTGGTGGGGTTTGTTGGGGTTGTTCGTCTTGACCGTGGGATCTTTGGCGCTAGCTTGGTTGCTGCCAAACATGACGATGCTGCATTTTTTGTGGATCGCGCAAACCGTGCCTATCCTTTACTTTCTGTTGGCTTGGTGGGGCACGCAAGTGCCTCCTCAAAATGACCATGCGTCTTAAGTCTTGGCCGTGGCGTTTGTTGCTGGGTGGCTTTGCGGGCTTGGTACTGGTCACGCTGCTCTTGTTGTTGGCTGACTTGGCGGGTGTTCCCCGTGCCTTGGTGAACGGGTTCTTCTTGGTACTGTCGATCATTGGGTATGCCGTGATTGGCATGTTTTGTCGAACCACAATTCCTGAAGAGTATTTTGTCGCTGGGCGACGCATCAGTGCGCCATTGAATGGCATGGCCACTGCCGCTGACTGGATTTCTGCGGCTTCCTTTCTGGGCTTGACGGGGCTGCTGCTGTCTGATGGCTTGGTGGGGGACGGCCAGCATCCGGGAGGCTTGGCCTATCTTTTAGGATGGACGGGAGGGTTTTGTCTTTTAGGTTTTCTATTCGCGGCCAAACTCAATGTGTCGCAAGCCGTCACCATTCCTGAGTTCTTAGGACGCCGCTTCAACAGTGTCGCTGTGCGTTGGTTGGCTGCGTGGGGTGCTATTTTGTGTTCCAGCATTTATCTGGTGGCGCAAATTTATGGCATTGGCTTGGTGGCCTCCATGTTGTCGGGGCTCACGTTTGAGTTGGGAGTGTTCTTGGCCTTGGGTGGCGTGCTCTTGTGTTCGTTCTTAGGCGGCATGCGTGCTGTGACGTGGACGCAAGGCGTTCAGTGCGTGGTCATTGTGGTATCAATGGTGGTGCTGGGCATGGCGGTGTCATTCAAGACACAAGGTCACCCGTTTGTCACTGTCGCAGCGGCACAGTCGTTGCCGCAGATTGAAGCGCGAGCCCAACAAATTGAAGTCGATCCGGCTGAGCAGTCAACGCGCGAGGTGATCCGTCTGCGCATGAGTCATTTAGACGCAAAGATCGCCGACCCTGTGTATGCGCGTGAGGTCGAGCGTCAAATGGTGATGCGTCAAGTGGCGAAGGCCAAAACCGAGAATGCACCGCTGCGTGAAATTCAGCGCTTAGAAGCAAATCCTGCATGGCGCGAGTCCACGGTTGATCGCTTGGTCGGTGCTTGGCAATCTGAGCGAGAGGTGCTGGCGCAAGCCATCAGCCGCCCCGTGGGATTTCAGGCGCCTAACTTGGAGGGATGGAATCAGGGTTGGTTCAACAGCCTTGCTTTGGTTTTTTGTTTGATGTTGGGCACGGCGGCATTGCCGCATGTGCTAGTGCGCTCTTACACAACGGCCACGCCTGCGGATGCACAACGCTCGGTCGTTTGGGCGCTTTTCATCATCGTGGTTGTCTACCTGTGTGCCTCTTCCTTGGCGGTATTGCTCAAGTCCTTCGTGTTGACGGAGTTGGTCGGGGCACATTTAGACCAACTTCCCGATTGGGCGGATCGTTTGAAATTGCGCAAGCTGGCGCTGTTGAGTATTCAAGATCACAACCAAGATGGCATTGTTCAATTTGCAGACATCCGTTTGTTCAATGACTACCTCGTGTTGGGTGTGCCTGAGATCACACACATTTCCTCGGTGTTCACGGGCTTGTTAGCCGCGGGTGCTTTAGCCGCTGCACTTTCAACAGCAGATGGCTTGTTGCTCACCATTTCTAATGCATTGGCGCAAGATTTGTACTTTCAAACCGCAGACCCACATGCACCTCCGCTGCGCCGGGTCATGCTGTCCAAAATTTTGTTGATGGTGGTTGCCTTGTTAGCCGCTTGGTTTGCCACCAACCGTCCTGTGAGTATTTTGTTTTGGGTCACCTGCGCTTTTTCTTTGGCAGCGTCAACCTTCTTCCCAGTGATGTTGCTCGGCATTTATTGGCGTGGCATGACACGCATCGGTGCTGTTGCAGCCATGGTGTCAGGCTTGGCGGTGAGCTTGTACTACATCGCATCCAACCATGCTTGGGTTCAGATGCACTTTCACCTCCACGCCGCGGATACCTTGTGGTGGGGATTGGACTCCGTTTGTTCGGGCGTTTTTGGTGTTCCGGTGGGTTTGTGCGTGGGCGTTTTGGTGAGTAGGTTTGTGCGTGATTCAAATTAAGTTCGATGTGTTCTTATTTATGACCATACCTCGCATCCTGCGCAAGCGCCATCAAAATCATTTTTCACAGAGCCATTGCCAATCAACATGCCCATGAGATGTTCATCACGCTGCCGACCGAAAATCGCTCATTTGCGGGTTACAATAAGCGTATCGGGGCGTAGCGCAGCCTGGTAGCGCATCTGGTTTGGGACCAGAGGGTCGTAGGTTCGAATCCTATCGCCCCGACCACAAAAGCAAAAAAGGCCTCGTAGTGCGAGGCCTTTTTTCATTTCTGTCCGTAGCTCAGTTGGATAGAGCAACAACCTTCTAAGTTGTGGGTCACAGGTTCGATTCCTGTCGGACAGGCCATCTCTTTGATCAGTTGAACAACCAATCTGGGTTCAACGCCACGTAGCAATTCTTTTCTCCGATCAACTGCCCGTCTGGACTCACACAGAAATTGGCACAACGAAACTTCTTGTCGCCTGTCAGCACGTAGGAACGATAATTTTTTTTGCTTTTGATGTCCGTCTTGTTCTTGGGTTAGAGCATCACGATACGCGTGGAATCGCATTGATTTCCGACTTTGAGGCTTATCTCTTTTGGAGGCGGATTCAAGGACGAAGTGCAACACGCTTTAACGAGGCATGGAATACCTCGTGAGGTGTCTTGAATCCTAGTCGCTTTCTGGGGCGGTGATTCAATCGGTTTTCAATCATAGTCAATTCCTCATCCGTCACGG